>CAIKNO010000633.1 GCA_903828805.1 uncultured Sandaracinus sp.
GGCCGCGCCGCGCGGAGCCGCTGCTCGAGGTGTGGTGGGCCTCGCGCTCGCCAGCGCAGAGGAGCAGGGTGAGGCCCGAGCTGAGCCGCATGCGGGTTTCGGGCGAGAGCGCGATGCCTGCGTGCGCGAGGCGGGCGAGCGCGTCGGCGGTGGTCTGCACGGCCCCCTCGACGAGCGTGCGCCGCGCGTCGACCATCGCCTGCGCCTGTTGCCGGAGCAGCATCGACTGCGCGATCTCCGGCGCGTACGTCAGGTCGTTCAGCCGCACGAGCACGACCTCGATCCCCGCGTTGACGACGCCCTCCTGCAGCCGCGCGCGGAGCGCCTCGATCACCTCGTCGCTCTCGTTCTTCAGGCACGGCACGCGCGGGTCGCGCGACTCGTAGGGGTAGCGGGCGCACACGCTCTTGAGGACCGCGCTCGCCTGGTTCTGCACGTAGCGCTGGTAGCCGGCGACGTCGATGAGCGCGCGGGCGGGATCGGCCACCCGGTAGACCGCGACGGCCGAGACCTGGATGGGGTTGCCGTGCTGCTCGACGACCGTGGTGAGCGGGATCTGGAGGACCGTGTCGCGGGTGTGGATCGGGCGCCGTTCGAGGCCGAGCGGGAACGCCCACTTCAGCCCGGGCTCCTGCACGGTGCGCGAGTACTTGCCCCAGTAGAGCAGGACGAACGCCTGACGGGGCTCCACGATGAAGATGCCCCCGAGGAAGAGCTTCCACGCCGGGATGAACGCGAGCAGCCCGAGGAACGACAGGGAGCAGAGCATCCCCATGACCTGATCGGCGATCACAGCGAACCTCCGGGCTGGCGGGGCGAGAGTTCGATCGGGAGCACCGTCGAGACGCGCTCGCCGCTGCACAGCACGATCATCAGGTTCGAGGTGAGGGCCTCGGCGTGGCCGGGCGAGAGCCCGATGCCCGACTGCTGCATGCGCCGGGCCGCGTCGGTCACCGTCTGCACGGCGCCCTCGACGATCGTCCGACGCGCGTCGACCATCGCCATGGCCTGTTGGCGCATCAGCATCGACTGCGCGATCTCCGGCGCGTACGTCAGGTCGTTCAGCCGCACCTCGAGGATCTGGATGCCGGCCGGGGCGACGAGCTCGGCGAGCTCGCGCGCGAGGTGCTCGGAGACCTGCGCGTTCTCCTTCTTCAGACAGGGCGCGTGGGGATCCTGCGACTCGTAGGGGTAGTGCGAGCAGACGTTCTTGACGACCGCCGTGGCGAGCAACGTCAGGTAGCTCTTGAAGTCGTCGACCTCGAGGACGGCGCGCTTGGCCTCCCGGACCTGGAACAGGCAGACCGCCGAGACCTCGATGGGGTTGCCGTTCGCCTCGAGCACCATGAGCCGCGGCAGGTCGACGCTCATCACCTGCGAGGTCAGGCGATAGAGCTTCCGCCCGAGCGGGAACACGTAGCGGATGCCTTCCTGCGTGATGGTGTGCTGGTACTTGCCGAAGCGGAGCACGACCACCTGGGTCCGCGGCTGCACGATGAAGAATCCGCCGAGGCAGTAGAGCAAGAACAGGCCGAAGGCGAGAGCGCCGCCCCCGAGCACCAGGACGACGAGCGCTTCCATCAGTGCACCTCCCGCATCAGGGCCAGGAACGGTTCGGCCTCCATGAACTCGGTCACGCGATGGACCTCGGCGCCGTCGCTGCCGTGCAGCACCACGAGCGGCAGCCCGCGCTGCGCGTAGCTGCGCAGCAGCGCCTGCTTGTCCTCGGTGTCGAGGCCGGGCGAGAGATCGACGTGCACGGCCACGAAGCGTCCGCCTTCGCGCATGACGGCGGGGTCCGCGAAGGTGTTTCGCTCGAGCTCTCCGCACGCCCCGCACCACGACGCCCCGACGTCGA
>CAIKNO010000634.1 GCA_903828805.1 uncultured Sandaracinus sp.
GCGAGCACCTCGTCGGCGTCCGCGGGCTTGGCGAGGTAGTGCACCGCGCCGAAACGCATCGCCTCCACCGCCGTCGCGACGCTACCATATCCCGTCAACACGACCACCCGGGTGTGGGGGTCGAGACGGAGGAGCGTGCGGACCAGGTCGAGGCCCGAGCCCCCGGGCATCTTCAGGTCGACCACCGCGAGCTCGGGGCTGTCCGTGTGCGCGAGCGCGGTCGCTTCGTCCACCGTCGAGGCCTGCCGCACCTCGAGCCCCCGGGCCGAGAGCGCGCGGGCGAAGCGACCACGGAACACCTCGTCGTCGTCGACGACGAGCACCGACATCCCCTCGAAGTTCCGGGCGTTCATGCGGACATCCTCATGGGAATCGAGACCTGCATCGCCGTCCCTCGGGGCCGTCGGGGGGCCGCCGACATGGAGCCCCCGAGCTGCGAGACCACGGACTTCACGACGAAGAGTCCCAGGCCCATCCCCTCGCCCGGAGGCTTCGTGGTGAAGAACGGTTCCCCCGCGCGTGCGAGCACCTCCGGACTCATCCCCGCCCCCTCGTCGAGGACCTCGAAGCGCGCCGAATCCCCCTCCGACCAGAGCCGGAGGACGACCCGGCCCGTCGGATCCCCCGCGTCGAGCCCGTTGCGCACCAGGTTCGCGAGCATCTCGGTGAGGGCCATGACGGGGACCACCAGCGAGGTGTCCGGGGTGGGGGCCTGCACCTCGACGCGGTCGCCGCGCAGAGGACCGAGCGCGATGCGGACGCGCGCCGCGAGCGCCGCGAACGAGACCGCGGACGGCGCCTCCCCCGGCAGCTGCCCCGCGCTGCCTGCCAGGCGGTCGAGGATGGCCCGGCCGCGCGCGACCTCGGCGCGGACGAGGCGGACGTCGTCGAGCTCGCCCTGGAGTCCCGGGTGCGCCTCGAGCGACCGCTCCAGCTCCGTGGCGACGACCTTGATCGTCGCGAGCGGCGTCGCGAGCTCGTGCGCCGCGCCGGCGGCCAGCGTCGCGAGGCTGGCCAGTCGTTCGGCCCGTGCACGATGGGCCCGCGCGAGCAGCAGATCGGCCCGCACCCGCCCGACGAAGAACGACACGAGCACCGAGGTCGCTGCGAACGCGACGGCCATGCCGTGCAGGTGGACCGAGAAGGCCCGGTCGGTGGACGGCATCATGTGCGCGTGGCCGCCGAGGGCTTCGGGCAAGGCCCGCGGCGAGAGGAAGAGCGCGCCGTACCCCGCGATCGCCGCGAGCGCGACGGCCCGCGCGAACGGCCGGTCGAGCATGACCGCCGCGAGCGTCACGGGGAGCACCAGCAGGATCGAGAGCGGATTGCTGGCGCCTCCGCTCTGGTGCAGCAACGTCGAGAGGGCCGCGGTGTCGAGCATCATCAACACCGCCGCCAGGGCCTCGCTGTCCGGTGGCGCGACCCGCGGCGCGAACAGCGCGAGCCCGACGTTGGAGAGCGCCTCCCCCGCCACGATGCCGACGAGCAGCGCCCACGGCAGCGCGTCGGGCGCCACCGCATGGGCGAGCAGCAGAAGCGCACCCTGCAGGCCCACCGCCCCCCATCGGAGCCTCACGAGACCGGTGAGCGGCGTTCCGTCGTCATCGCGGGCCGCGGGATGCGGGAGCACCACCATGGCCGGAGAGTCGGACAAACGAGGGCCCCGCGCCAGCGTCCAGGGCGCGGCAGAGTGTCGCACCCGCGTGCGCGGGCGCCGAGGTCGGTCAGGCTGGCGGCCATGAAGACTCCCTTGACTCCGCTCGCGCTCGCAGGCGCCTGGTCCATGCTCGCCGCGTGCGGTGGCACCGACGCCACGCCGACCGACGCGGGCATCAGCACCGCGGCTTCGTGCGTCGACATCATCACGGTGTGCCACGACGCGGACCCCGGAACCGGGCCCATCCACGATTGCCACGAGACCGCCCACGACCAGGGAACGGCCGCCGCGTGCGACCCGATCCGCGACATGTGCGTCGCGCTCTGCGAGGCTGCGCCCCCGCCGGTGGGCGCCGACGCCGCCGTCGACCACGACGGCGGCACGGCGGGGCACGCGCACGACGCCGCCGCGCCGGACGCGGGCTGAACGACAGGCCGCGCGTGGCCCCGACCGCCGGCCTGCCCCGGGGCGGTCACCGACACAAAATCGGACCTCGCCGCCCCCCTCGATCTATAACCGGGCGATGGACGACGCTCGCGTACTGATCGCGGACGACGACCCCGACCTCCGGACGTTGCTCGCCACGGCCGTCCGGAGTTGGGGATACACGCCCCTGTGCGTGGCGAGCGGCGCCGAAGCCGTGCAGGCGATGCTCGGGACCTCTCCTCCGACGCGCGCGATCCTCGACTGGATGATGCCCGGCCTCTCCGGGGTCGACGTGTGCCGCGCGATCCGCGCGGTGCACGCGACCGCCGAGCCGCCCTACCTCCTGGTCCTCACCGCCCGCGGCGACTCCGAAGACGCCGTGCGGGCGCTCGAAGCCGGCGCTGACGACTACGTACGGAAGCCGTTCGGGCTCGCGGAGCTCCGGGCCCGGCTCAAGCGCGGGCGGCGCGTGTCGTCGAGCTCGACCGAGGACCGGGTCGGCGCCGGCACCGTGCTGGGCGAGCGATGGCGCCTGCTGAGCCCTCTCGGCAGCGGGGGCATGGGCGAGGTCTGGACCGCGAAGCACGTGTCCCTCGGCATCGAGGTCGCGGTGAAGCTCGTCAAGGCCGAGCTCAGCGGGCAGCCCATCGTGCGCGCCCGCTTCGAGACCGAGGCCTTCGCCGCCGCGCAGCTGCGGTCCGCGCACGTGGCCCAGGTGCACGACTACGGCGTCACGTCGGGCGGAATCGCCTACCTCGTGATGGAGCGCCTCCGCGGAGAGACCCTCTTCCAGGCCGTGCGGGACCGCGGCCCGCTCCCGATGCCGGTGCTCGCCCGCGTCGTCTCCCACGTCGCCCGGGGACTCAAGACGACGCACGAGGCCGGGTACGTCCACCGCGACGTGAAGCCCAGCAACGTGTTCCTCGCGACCGTCGACGAGGACTCCCTGACGGGCCTGCCTTACCAGGCGAAGCTGCTCGATTTCGGCGTCGCCCGCCTCGCGCGCGGCGGTGCCCGGATGACCGAGATGGGCATGTTCATCGGCACCGCGGGGTACTCGAGCCCGGAGCAGCTCGCCGGGGGCGAAGTGGACGCCCGCGCCGACGTGTGGGCGCTCGGGATGACGACCCTGTTCGCCGCGACCGGCGCCATCGCCGGGCCGGGCGAGACCTCGCACCACGGCAAGGCGCCGCCCGGCAAGACGGCGCTGCCCGTGCCCTCGACGCTCTCGTCCGCGCTCCC
>CAIKNO010000635.1 GCA_903828805.1 uncultured Sandaracinus sp.
CCCCACGATGGAGGTCGAGGAGCGGGGCGCGGTCGTCGGGTTCCAGAACCTGCACGAGCTGCGCGACACCATCCTCCGCTACGGCGAGTTCAAGACGGCCGAGGACGTGGGGTTGAAGCTCCCCGAGCCCAAGGTCGAGATGGTCGAGGTCGATATGGACGCCGGCCAGGACGCCAAGTACGACCGCTACGTCCGCGAGATCGAGGCCGCGCTCAAGTCCGACGACCCGAGCCAGAAGGCGAAGATCCTCGGCCTGCTCGCCCGGATGGCGCTCGTCGCCGTCCACGCGCAGCTCGACGAGGGCTACGGCTGGAAGAATGCCGACCAGGTGAGCGACCCGTCGTCACCCAAGTTCGACGCGATGGCCGAGCGCGTGCTCGCCAACCGGACGTGCGGCCACATCGTGTTCGTCGACAACGTGGCCGCCCACCGCTGGGTGAAGATGACGCTCGTGAACGCGGGGATCGCGGCCGACCGGATCGGCGTGATGAACGCCGAAGTCGCCCCCAACGCGGCCGACCGTCAGCGCATCGCCAAGGAGTTCAACGGCGAGCCCGAGAGCGAGACGAAGCCCAAGTTCGACGTGGTGATCGCCAACGCCGTCGCCTACGAGGGCATCGACCTCCAGACGCGGACCTGTGCGATCCACCACCTCGATCTCCCGTGGGAGCCGGCCACTCTCCAACAGCGCAACGGGCGCGGCGTGCGGCAGGGCAACACACTCTCCGCGATCTCAATCTACTACTACTTCGCGCGTCGCAGTCAGGACGGGCTCCGCTTCAACCTGATCCAGGGGAAGCGGGGTTGGATGACGCAATTGCTGAAGTCCCAGGACAGGGACACGAACAACCCGGGCGCGCAGATGGACATGGGGCCGGAGGAGATCCTGCTCCTCATCAGCCGCAACCCGGAGCAGACCCGCGCCCGCCTCGAGGCTGTGCGCGCCCAGCGCGAGGCCGAAGCGAAGAAGAAGATCGCCGCCGAGGCGTCGAAGCTGCTGCGCGCCATCAACGCCCGCTTCCGCAACGCCGAGCGCACCCGCGACAGCACCGAAGCCGCCCGCCTGCGCGGCGAGGCCGAAGAGCGCCTGAAGCACCTGTCCCGCGTCAACGTCGAGGCGTGGCCCTGGGCGGCGACCGCGAGCGTCGTGCGCGACCGGCCGGTACTCGTCGTCGAGGGCGGCGGTCCCGTCTACGAGGGGCTGCGCGCCGGTGTGTCGAGCGCGTGGAACGCCTCGCGCATCGACTACATCGAGTTCGGGAAGGTCACGAAGGACGGGCAGATCGGCCAGCGTGGCGCGGGAGAAGGCGCATGGCGACTCACGAAGTCGGACGACGCCAAGTTCAGCGCGCTCAAGCCGGAGCACTACGGCGCGACCTTCCCTGCAGACGAGGAGACGGCGACCGTGCGCGCCGTCGCGCAGATCGCGAACGACCGGCTCCGCTACTCGGGCGACTGGTCCGGCGTCGGCTGGCAGCACGCGCCGGATGCGTGGGTGGAACGGACGTGGCCGCAGGTCGCCGATGTCGTCGTGAGCGCGCTTGCCAAGGTCTCGTACTACAACGCCCAGAGCCAGAAGATCCCCGTGGTCTCCCCGGCCGGGCTGCGCATCGGGAACGCGGGGGCGGCGGCTGGGACGGCGGGCGTGGACGTGCTCCCGCCGACGGAGGCCGGCTGGTCGGCGTTTCTCGCCCAGGCCGCCGACTCCGGGCTCAAGTTCGGCGAGCTCGCCGAGGCCGGGCGCTGGTGGTGGGGGAGGACGATTCCGCGGAATTTGCTGTCGGGTGAGGCCGAGGAAGAAGCCGGCGATGTCGGCGTGGGGGCCGCGTGACAGGCGGGCCCCGGCTTCTCCCTCGCGTCCGCGCCCGGGGGGGCTCAGATCACCTTCAGGACGAGCCTCGGCGGTTTCGAGCGTCCATCAAGAACGACTACGCGCTTCTTGTAGATCGCGTAGAAGATGATGCCCGCAAGGAGCGTCGCGATCCAAGCGATGAGGATGATTTCGCCACCGGTGAGCCCGGCGACCATCCCTGCCGCCATGAACGCGCGGATCGGCGAGTCGCGCCCCGCTCGCACCGCATCGAGTTCGCTCTCGATCTCGGACCAGTTGGCGCATCGGCGGAGCCGCCGCCAGAGCTTGGAATTCTGATCGGGGAGGCCGCCTGGAAACTGGACCACGACGCTTCCCGCGTCCTCCTTAACCGCGCGATCCAAGGCTTCGAAGAAGTAGTCCTGTTCCGAGAATGTCAGCGCCATCACACGTCGCTCCTTTACGCAGCCTCGTATCCCCTTTCGATCTCGCAGGCAGGCGCATGAGCCCCAACAACGCCCCCTTGCTCCTCGGCGCAGGCGCCGTGGGCCTGCTCATCCTCGCCGCGGCGGCCTCGTCGCCGGCGGCACAACGTACTGCTCGAAAGCTGGAGGAGAAGGTGGAGAACCTCATCACCGATTGGATCCCCACCCTGCTCCGCAAGACGAGTGAGCACGAGGGCAACTACTGGTCCGTTCAGGCCAACCTCGACGGCAACGGCGTCAGCTACGGCATCCTCCAGTGGACGCAGAAGTCG
>CAIKNO010000636.1 GCA_903828805.1 uncultured Sandaracinus sp.
AGGCCGGAGACGCGCCGGAGCGCGCGGCCGAACTGGCGCGCCGCGCGACCGAGCGCAAGGGCGAGTCCGTGTCCGACGACCTGCACCGGGGCCTGAACGTCCTCGCCTCCACCGGCTCCACGGCGCCCTTCGTCGGGCTGCTGGGGACGGTGCTCGGCATCATCCAGGCCTTTCAGCTGATCGCGGCGAGCGGCTCCGGCGGCATCGGCACCATCGGCGCGTCGATCGGCGAGGCGCTCATCGTCACCGGCTACGGCCTCTGCGTCGCCATCCCCACGGTGCTGATCTTCAACGGGCTCTCGGGACGCATCACCCGCTTCGAGATGGGGCTGACGAACGCGGCGAGCGAGCTCGCGGACAGGCTCGAGACCTCGCCCGCGCCGGCGAAGGTTCCCGAGGAGAGCCGCACCGACGCCCGCGTGTCGGGCTCCCGGCGGACCCCCGCGGTCCTCGTCGCGAGCGCGTGAGTCTGCACGCGAACCCGGACCCGAGGAGGCCGCGATGAAGCGATTCGGTGGTGGAAAGAGCAAGCCGACGCCGGCGATGAACGTCACGCCGCTCGTGGACGTGGTGCTCGTGCTGCTGATCATCTTCATGGTCGTCCTGCCCCGGATGGAGAACGACGCGCCGGTCGATCTCCCCTCGATCACGCACGTCGACGAGGAGCCCCGGGGTCGCACCGATCCGCTGACCGTGTCGGTGACGGTGGATCGCCGGCTCTTCCTCGAGCAGGACGAGGTCAGCGCGGAGGCGCTCGAGGCGCGGCTCCGCTCGACGCACGAGGCCGAGCCCCTGCGCCGCGTCATCCTTCGCGGCGACACGAACCTCCCGTATGTGGAGGTCCGCCGCGTCTTCGCGCTCTGTCAGCAGCTCGGGTTCCCCGGGGTCTCGCTGCGGGTGGGTCAGCTCGCCACCGGACAGGAGTCCTGAGCGATGGCGTTCGAGGTCAGCTCCGGCCGCGGTGCGAAGAAGGGGCGCGGCCGCCCCGACATGAACGTCACGCCGCTGGTCGACGTGGTCCTGGTGCTGCTGATCATCTTCATGGTCATCACCCCGATGCTCGCCAAGCAGTTCTGGGTGCACGTCCCCGAGGCGCCCGAGGCGGAGCAGGCGCCGCGGCCGTCGTCGCCCGACGAGGGCGTCGTGGTCACCGTGGACGTGGAAGGCGTCGTCCGGATCAACCGCGACGTCGTGCCCCTCGACCAGCTGGAGGCGCGTGTTCGCAGGGTCCTCGCGGCCCGCGCCGATCGCACGCTCTTCTTCGACGCCGCGGACGATGCGCCCTACGGCCGCGCGGTGCAGGCCCTCGATGCCTGCCGCGGCGGTGGCGCCACCACGATCGCCGTGGCGACTGCGCCCCTCGCGTCCCGCTGAACGCCCTCTTCAGTCACGTCCAGGAGGTCTTGATGCGTCCCGTTCTTCGGCGGCTGCAGCCGTGGTCGTGTGTGCTCTGCGCTGCGTGGCTCGCGTGCATCGTGGGGCCGCCCGCGCGCGGCCGCGCGCAGGAGCCCGAGACCCCGGACGAGGCGGCGCCCGGTGCGCCTGCGGCCGTCGAGGGCGACGCACCGCGCTGCGCGGGGACCGGCGTGCAGGGCGTGGTGCGCGACGCCGCGACGTCCGAGACCCTGATCGAGGCGCCCGTCGTGGTCGTCGGCCGCGGCACCCGCGTGATGACCGACGTCGAAGGGCGGTTCGCGCTCGACCTGCCCCCCGGCACCTACACGCTCCGCTCGTACTACGACCTCTACGAGCCCGCCCGGATCGAGAACGTGCAGGTCGTGCGGGGCCGTTGCGCCCAGGCCGACATCGAGCTCTCGGCGCAGACCGCGGAGGGCGAGGAGATCATCATCGAGGTCCGCGGCGAGTCCGGGAGTGAGGCGTCCTCGCTGCGCCTGCGCCGGGAATCCGCGGCCGTGCAGGATGGCGTCAGCGCGGAGGAGATCCGCAGATCGCCGGACTCCGACGCCGGTCAGGCGGCACGCCGCATCGTGGGCGCGACGGTGCTCGGCGGGCAGTACCTCTTCGTGCGCGGCCTCGGGGGCCGCTACACCTCCGTGCTCCTCGACGGCGCGTACCTGCCGTCGAGCGACCCCGATCAGCCGGGCGTGCAGCTCGATCTGTTCCCCGCCGCGATGCTCGACGGGCTGACGGTGATGAAGACCTTCACGCCCGACCTCCCCGGAGACGCGGCCGGCGGGACGATGATCCTCTCGACGCGGGAGTTCCCTTCGCGCTTCCAGTTCGGGCTCACGCTCGGCTCCGGCTTCAACACCGAGTCGACGTTCCAGACGGCCCGCAGCGGCCCCGGTGGGGCCCTCGATGCGCTCGGCTACGACGACGGAGGCCGCGCGCTGCCCGCGGCTGTGCCGGCCGATCAGGTCTTGCAACCCTCGGCGGCGTTCTCTGCGGACCAGGCCACGCAGGCGAGCCGGGCGTTCCGTCCGGCCTGGCAGGTGACCGATCAACTCGTGGGTCCCAACGGACGCCTCGGCCTGCACTTCGGCGACACCGTGATGCTCGGGGCCCGCCGCCTCGGCTACCTGGTGAACCTCGGCTACTCGGCGTCCAGCCAGGTCCTCCGGAACGAAGTGGTACGCACCGTCTTCGCGAACGAGGGCCAGGTCGCAGCGAACCAGACGCTGACGAGAACGTCGTTCACGCAGACCACGCAGCTCGGAGGCCTCGGCGGTTTCCATCTCGAGCTGAGCGACGAGGACGACCTCTCGCTCGTGCTCTTGTGGAGCCAGAACTCCGAGTCGTACACGGGGGTGGGGCTCGGCTACGACTTCGAGCTGGATCAGGACGTCGAGCAGACGCGGATCCGCTGGGTCGAGCGCTCGATGTACTTCGCGCAGCTCGCGGGCGAGCACCGAGGGCTGCCCTTCGGCATGCGGGCGCGGTGGTCGTGGAACGGCTCGCTCGGTGGGCGCTCCGAGCCCGACACCCGCGATCTCGTCTACTCCGGTCGGGTGGGCGAGGGCCCCTTCGCGTGGCGTGACATCGCCGGCAGCGGCTCGCGGTTGTACCTCGGCCTCGACCAGCGCGAGACCGGCGGCCAGCTGCAGTTCGCCCTGCCGATCGCCTCGGCGACGGTGCGGTTCGGCGGGGCGTTCCGCGCGAACGAGAGGACCTTCTCGATGCGGCGCTTCCAGTACCGCCGGGCCGACGGTGGCTCCTCGGACGTGCTCAGCCTGCCGCCCGACGAACTCCTCGCGTCTTCGCAGATCCCTTCGAACGTGTTCGTGCAGGAGAACACCGTCGGCACCGACGGTTATCAGGCCTCGCAGACGCTCGCGGCGGGCTTCGCGATGCTCGACTGGTCCCTGCTGCCCTGGCTCCGAGCGGTCGGCGGCGTGCGCGCCGAGGGGTTCCGGCAGTCGGTGCTGCCGGCCTCTCCGCTCTTCCCGCGGGAAGAGGGAGCATCGATGTCCGCGGTGGACACGCGCCGCACCGACGTCGACGCGCTCGGCAGCGCCGGGCTCATCTTCACGCTCGCCGAGGGGATGGCCATCCGCCTGAACTACGGCACCACCGTGGCGCGGCCGCAGATCCGCGAGATGGCGCCCTTCGTCTACCCCGACTTCATCCGCCTGCGCTCCATCTACGGACAGTCCGGGCTGCAGCGCACCCGCATCGACAGCTACGACCTGCGCTGGGAGTGGTTCCTGTCGACGACCGAGGTGCTGGCGGTCTCGGGGTTCGTCAAGACCTTCGAGAACCCGCTCGAGATGGTGGCGTACAGCAACTCGACGTTCTCGTACCGGAACGTGCAGGGCGGTCTGAACGCCGGCGCCGAGGTCGAGGCGCGCTTCGGCTTCGCACGAATCGCCCGTGAACTGTCGGGCCTCGACCTCGCCGCGAACGTCGCGCTCGTGCATTCGCGGATCCAGATGACGCGCGAGCAAGCGGCGAGCAGCACGAGCATCGAGCGTCCTCTCGCGGGTCAGTCGCCGTATGTCGTCAACGTGTCACTCGGCTACTCCAACGAGGACACGGGGCTCGCGCTACGACTCTTCTACAACGTGTTCGGCGAGCGACTCGTCGAGGCTGGGACGCTCGGATTGCCGGACGTCTACCAGCAGCCGTTCCACTCCTTCGACGTGACCGCGAGCTGGCGGTTTCACCCGAATTTCGAGGCACGCGTGGGGGTGGAGAACCTGTTCCTCGACGACTTCCTGCTCACGCAGGGGCCCGTCGCGGTGCAGCAGTACAACGCCGGGATGAGTGGTTCTCTCAGCCTCGCCTGGCGTCCTTTCTGAGAGACGACGTGGAGATGCCATGATGCGCTGGAATCGCTGGAACGCGGTGGCGGGTGCGCTGCTCGCACTCTCGATGGTGGGCTGTGGCGGTGGGGACGGAGGGACGGACGCGGGGAGCCCGGCCGTGGACTCCGGGGCGATCGACACCGATGGGGGTCCGGGCGAGACGGACGCGGGTGACCCCGTCGATGCGGGCACCCCGGTCGCGGATGCAGGCGCGGACCTCGACGCGGGTCCGGTCGCCGATGGGGGTGCCACCGACGCCGGCGCACCGATCGCGTGCCCGCCGGAGTCCATGCGGGACGTGGTGCCGGTGAGCGGCACGATCTCCACGAACACGACGTGGACCTGCGACCACATCTACGAGCTGCGCGCTTCGGCGGACGGGAGCGGGCCGGTCTTCGTCGCGGCAGGCACCGTGCTGACCATCCAGCCGGGGACGCTGGTGCGCGGTCAGGTCCGCGACGGCACGCGCTCCTGCGCGGGCGGCGCGATGGCGGGGATGACGTGCACGTCGGACGCGATGTGCACCGGCGGCACGTGCATGACGGCGCAGCAGGGTGTGGCGCTCGTCGTGACCCGCGGCGCCCGCCTCGACGCCGTCGGCACGGCGGAGCGGCCGATCGTCTTCACGAGCTCGAACACGGGCTCGGCGACCGCGCCGCGCGCCGGTGACTGGGGCGGCGTGGTGCTGCTCGGCAGCGCGCCCACGAACTTCGGCGCGGGCGAGCCCACGATCGAGGGGCTCCCGCCGACGTCGGGTGGTGGTGCGTACGGCGGGGCGGACGCCGCGTCGAACTGCGGCCATCTCAGCTACGTCCGGATCGAGTACGCCGGCTTCGTATTCGGCCGCAACAACGAGCTGAACGGCCTGACGGTCGGCGGCTGCGGCACCGGCACGCAGCTCGACCACGTCCAGGTCTACAAGGGCCTCGACGACGGGATCGAGTTCTTCGGCGGCTCGGTGAACGCGCATCACCTCGTCGTCGTCGCGACCGGCGACGACTCGCTCGATTGGGACTTCGGCTTCACGGGCAACGTGCAGTTCTTCATCGCCCAGCAGCGCAACGTGTCGGGCGAGGACCGCTGCATCGAGGCCGACAACCACCCGACCGCCTACGACAATGCGCCGCTCTCGAATCCCAACGTGTACAACTTCACGTGCGTCGGCGCGGGCGCGCCGGGCGTCACGCGCGGTTCGGGCACGTCGCAGGACGGCGCGATGTTCCGCCGGGGCACGGCGGGGACGCTGCGCAACTCGATCTTCCTCGCGAACCCCGATCGCGGGATCCAGATCGACGACGGCGCGGACCTCGGCTCCGGCATGACGCTGACGAACAGCGACACCGTGGTGCGCTACGTGATGGGTCAGCTGACGATCGAGAACAACCTCGTGTTCGGCACCGGCTCGGACGCGATGCAGCCCTCGTTCCGCCCCGACCCGTACACGGTGGGCGGGATGGTCACGACCACGGCGGCGGACCTCGTCACGATGCTGAACGGCGAGAACGACGAGGCGACCGACCCGATGCTCGTCGACGCCTTCAGCTTCACGGCGCCGGACTTCCGCCCGGCCGCGGGCAGCGCGGCGGCCTCGGGCGCAGCGCCGGTTCCGGGCGCGCCGAGCGGCTTCTTCGTCAGCACGACCTACCGCGGCGCGGTCGACCCGGCCGCGACCGGCGCGGGCCTCTGGTACGCCGGGTGGACCCGCTGGCAGGACTGAGGGGGTGAGCGCCACCGCCGGCCCGTAGGGGCCAGCGCGCGGCCATGACGTGTCGGAGCCCCGGACTCGCGCGTAGCCCGGGGCTTCGTCGTGTCGGGCTGGCGTGATGCCGGACGCCATGCCGGCGAGGGTGTCTTGCCTCAGCCGGGACTCGAGGGCCGTCCCTCGTGGCGCTCGGCATCCGCCAGCCGCACCCGGAAGATCGTGCCTTCGCGGGGAGGGCTCTCGACGCTGACCTCTCCGTTCATGCGCTGGACGAGGTGCTTCACGATGGCCAGGCCGAGACCCGTGCCCCCGAGGTGCCGCGAGCGGCCCGCGTCGACGCGATAGAAGCGCTCGAAGATGCGGGGGAGGTGCGACGCGCCGATGCCCGGTCCGGTATCGCGGACCTCGATGGCCGTGCCCTCCGCGCCGCGCACGAAACCCACCGTGACCCGCCCGCCCGACGGGGTGTACTTGATGCCGTTCTCGACGAGGTTCATCAGCACCTGATCGAGGGCGCCTTCGTCGGCGAGGACCGGCCGCGCGTCGCCCGTGCCCTCGAGGGCCACGGCGATGCCCTTGTCGGAGGCCTTGCCCTCGAGCGCGGCGAGCACCTTCGTCGCGACATGGGCCGGGTCGACGGGCTCGAGCGCGTACTCCATCTCCGGAGATTCCGCGCGCGAGAGCGCGAGGAGATCGTCCACGAGGCGGGAGAGCCGCTTGGAGTTCTCCACGATGTTGCCGACGAAGCGCCGGGCGACCCGCGGCTCGTCGAGGGCCCCGTCGAGCAGGGTCTCGGCGAACCCGCGGATGGCCGTCAGCGGGGTGCGCAGCTCGTGGCTGGCGTTGGCGACGAAGTCACGGCGAACCGCGTCGGTTCGGTGGACCTCGGTGATGTCGTGCAGCACCGCGATCACGCCGGCGCGGGCCGGCAGCGGCGCGACCTGGGCGGAGAGCACGTGCGCCTCGCGCGCGGCCTCGACCTCGAAGACGGCCTTCGCCGAGCGTCCGTCGGCGGCGCTGCGGACGGCGTCGTGGAGCTCTCCGCTGCGCAGGGCCTCGACGACGGTGCGGCCGAGCCCCGAGCCGCCGGTGAGGCGCTGGAATGCGGTGTTCGTCAGCACGATGCGCCCCTCGGCGTCGGTCACGACCACCGCCTCGTCCATCGCGTCGAGCATCACGCGCAGGCGTCCCTCCTGGGCGTTCACGGCGGCCAGCCGCTCCGCGAGCTGGTCGGCCATCCCGTCGACCGAGCGGGCGAGCGCGCCGAGGACGTCGGTCCGCCGCGACCGCGCCCGGACGGTGAAGTCCCCGCGGGACAGCGCCGAGGCCGTCCGCCGGAGCTCGTTGAGCGGCGTCTCGATTCCGCGCGTGACCCACTCCGCGACCACCGCGGTGCTCAGCAGGGCGAGGCCCGAGGCGAACACGAGCAGTCCGCGTCGGAACGCCACCGGGTCGGCGCGGCCCGGGCCCCAGAACTCCGAGGCGGCCCAGGTGATCGCGATGACGGACCCGGTGCCCAGCAGCAGGGACGCGTGGATGCGGGCCCGCAGGCTGGGGAGGCGCCGCGCGCGCCGGCCCGCCGCGTCCCCCGGTGGGGCGTCCGAACGCGACGCGTGGCGGGTCACCCCCGCGTCGCCGGGAGAGGGGCTGCCGTGGCTCGAGACCATGCGGCAGGGTCGCTCATTCGGTCTTGAAGCGGTACCCGACCCCGCGCACGGTCTCGATCGCGTCCCGGCCCGCGCCGAGCTTCTCGCGGAGGCGCTTCACGTGGGTGTCGACCGTGCGCGTCTCGATGCCCGGGGCGTAGCCCCACACCCGCTCGAGGAGCGCGTCGCGCGTCTGCACGCGGCCGGCGCGGCTGGCGAGGTCGTAGAGCAACTTGAACTCGAGGGCGGTCATGGGGACCTCCTCGCCCTCGACCTCGACCCGGTGCTGGGGCACGTCGATCTCGAGCACGCCCACGGTGATGCGCTCGGCAGGCGCGGCGGGGCCGGCTGCGCCTCCCCGGCGCAGCACCGCGCCGATGCGGAGCACCAGCTCGCGGGGGCTGAACGGCTTGATGACGTAGTCGTCGGCCCCCAGCTCGAACCCGACGACGCGGTCGATCTCCTCGCCCCGCGCGGTGACCATCAAGATCGGCATCGTCGCGGTCGCGGCGTCGCGGCGCAGGCGTCGGCACACCTCGGTCCCGGCGATGTCGGGGAGGTTCAGATCCAGCAGCATCAGGTCCGGACGCTGCCGCCGGACCTCGGCGAGCGCGGAGGCCCCATCGCGCGCGACGACGACCGTGTATCCGGCCTGGCGGAGGTTGTACTCCAGCAACTCGGCGATGTCGGCTTCGTCGTCGACGAGGAGGATTCGATCCCGCATGGCTCGGCCGTTCATGCACTCCGAAAGTAACAGGTGTGTGACGGCCATGTGGCTCCCCGGGGAAAGACGAGCGCTGGACCGGGCGGCGTCGACCCCACGCGCTCGATGCGCGAGCCCCTGCGGCGCCCCTTTGCCGAGAGGCTTCGGCCGCGCTACCCGTTGCGCCCCTCGCGGAGAACTCCATGTCCCTCTCGGTTGGCATCGTCGGTCTACCCAACGTCGGCAAGTCGACGCTCTTCAACGCGCTCTCGAGCAAGCAGGCCGAGGCCGCGAACTACGCGTTTTGCACGATCGAGCCGAACGTCGGGATCGTCCCGGTGCCCGACGACCGGTTCGACGCGCTCGTGCGCGTGGTCCGGCCGGACAAGACGGTGCCCGCGACCGTCGAGTTCGTCGACATCGCCGGGCTCGTCCGGGGCGCGAGCAAGGGCGAGGGCAAGGGCAACGCGTTCCTCGCCAACATCCGCGAGTGCGATGCCATCGCCCACGTGGTGCGCTGCTTCGAGGACGAGAACGTCGTTCACGTCGACAACCGCGTCGATCCCCTGGCGGACATCGAGACCATCGAGACCGAGCTCGCGCTCAAAGATCTCGACACGGTGCAGAAGCGTCTCGACAAGGCACGCCGGGCCAGCAAGGGCGGGAGCGGCCTCGAGAAGAAGGCCGTGGACGTCGCCGAGGCGCTCGAGAAGCTGCTCGACGCCGGCAGCCCGGCCCGCCTCTACGATCCCGGCGACGACGAGGACAAGCAGCACATCGTCCGCGACCTGGCGCTGATCACCCGGCAGCCTCTCTTCTACGTCTGCAACGTCAAGGAGGAGCAGCTCGCGTCCGCCGCGACCGATCCGCTCGTGGCCCGCGTGCGGGCCCACGCCGAGAAGGTCGGGGCGCCCGTCGTCGTCATCTGCGCCAAGATCGAGGCCGAGATCATGCAGCTCGCGCCGGAGGACCGGGCCGACTTCCTGGCGTCGGCGGGCCTCGACGAGCCGGGCCTCAACGCGGTGATCCGGACGGGCTACCGGATGCTCGACCTGATCACGTACTTCACGGCCGGCAAGGTCGAGGTGCGGGCCTGGACCATCAAGCGGGGCACGCGCGCACCGCAGGCCGCCGGAAAGATCCACACCGACTTCGAGCGGGGCTTCATCCGGGCCGAGGTCATCTTCTGGGAGGACCGCGTGAGCTTCGGCACCGAGGCGGCCGTCAAGGCGGCCGGCAAGCTCGGCATCGAGGGCAAGGAATACGTCGTCCGCGACGGCGACGTCATGCACTTCCGCTTCAACGTCTGACGCGCACGCCCTGCGGGGTCGTCGCGGCCCTGGTTCTTCGAACCGCCGAGCCCGCCGCGATGGACTCGCCCTCGTCGCGTCCGGGCCCATGTCGACGAGGGGCCGCCATCTGGCCCCTTCGATCCCGAGAACCATCATGCCGCGCATCGATTCGACCCGCGCCGAATGCAGGGTGTTCACGTTCAAGGAGGGGCTGCTCTCCGCCGTGGCGCACGACCTCGAACTCCGGGTCGAGACGTTCTCGATCGAATGGGACGAGGCGACCCTGCACGTGCAGGCCCGCTTCGATCCGTCGAGCGTCCGCGTGATGCACGCCGTCAAGGCCGGGCGCCCCGTGCCGGGCTCGCTCTCGGCCAAGGATCTGCGGACGATCGAGGGGAACATCGCGGCCGACGTGCTCGAGGTCGCGCGCTTCCCGGAGATCGTCTTCGAGGCCGACGCGGTGGCCCCGGCATCGGAGGGGCCGCAGGCGGGCTCCGTGACGCTGGCCGGCGTGCTCTCGCTCCACGGACGCCGCGTCCCGGTCGAGGCCAAGGCCGTCCGGCGCGGCGACGCGTGGGTGAGCCGGGTGCGGCTGCATCAGCCGGATTTCGGCATCACGCCGTACCGCGCGATGATGGGGACCCTGAGGGTGCAGGCGCACGTCGAGGTCGAGGTGCGCGTTCCGATCTGAGCGTGTTCGAGGGCGTGCTAGATCTCGCCCGCCATGAAGCTGCTCTTCCGGGGCTCCGAGACGTACGACGCCGCGCTGATCGAACTTGCTCGCCGTGGGGACGCCGACCTCGAGCGGGTCGAGCCCGACGTGCGGGCCATCCTCGCGCACGTCCGACGGGACGGCGACGACGCCCTCCGCGTGCTCACCGAGCGTTTCGAGCAACGCACGGTGGATCGGCTCGTCTGGGACCGCGCCTCGATCGAGCAGGGCGCGGCCGCGCTCGATCCCGCGGTGAGGACCCGGCTCGAGGAGGCCGCCGCGCGCATCCGGCGCTACCACGAGCACCAGCGAGAGCCGGGGTTCCGCTACGAAGAAGACGGGATCTCGCTCGGTCTCCGCGTGCGCCCGGTGCGCGCCGCGGGCGTCTATGCGCCGGGCGGCAAGGCCCGCTATCCGTCGAGCGTGCTCATGGCCGCCGTCCCCGCGGCGGTCGCGGGGGTGCCCCGCATCGTGCTGGCGACCCCGCGTCCCACCCCGGAGATCCTCGCGGCCGCGGCCATCGCGGGCGTGACCGAACTCGTGGATGCGGGGGGCGCGCAGGCCATCGCTGCGCTCGCCTACGGCACGGCGTCGGTGGGGCGCGTCGACAAGATCGTGGGCCCGGGCAACCTCTACGTCGCGTGCGCGAAGCGGCTCGTGTTCGGGGTCGTGGACATCGACGGAATCGCAGGTCCGAGCGAGATCCTCGTGGTCGCCGACGACGGGGCGGATCCCGTCGTGGTCGCGGCCGATCTGCTCTCCCAGGCGGAGCACGACGAGGACGCCTATGCGCTCCTGGTGACCCTCAGCGAGGCCCAGGCCCGCGCCGTGGCCGAGGAGGTCGAGCGACAGCTCGCGCGGCTGCCCCGCCGCGCGGTGGCGGAGCGCTCCATCCGGGACCACGGGATGGCCTTCGTCGTGGGCTCGCTCGACGAGGCTGGAAGGGTCGCCGACCTGCTGGCCGCGGAGCACCTGAGCCTTCAGGTGCGGGACCCGGAGGCGCTGCTCGCGAACATCGGCGCCGCAGGCGCAGCGTTCCTGGGCGACCACACACCCGAGGCCGCGGGCGACTACGCGGCGGGCCCGAGCCACGTGCTTCCGACGGGCGGCGCGGCGCGGTTCAGCTCGCCGCTCGGCGTGTGGGACTTCCTCGTCCGCACCTCCCTCATCTCGTACTCCGCGGAGGCCATCGAAAGGCAGGCGGATCTGCTGGAGTCGCTGGCGCGCCTCGAAGGGCTCGAGGCCCACGCCCGCGCGGTGTCGGTGCGGCGTCGGCGCGCCTGAGGTCCGACCGGCCGCTCGCCCCTCGACCGATCAGCCGGCGACGGGTTCGGTCGCCGGTCGCGACGCCGCGATGCAGAGGTCCGCGGCGAGCCAGCAGGTCGCCACCCCGGCGACCATGGGCTGCGCGGAGGCGAGCGCGGCGGCCATCATCGGCAAGCGGCTCAGCCCGGCGCCGACCGCGACCGACGGCCGCAGCCACGGTCGGAGCGCCGCGGGACAGCGGGGGCGGACCAGGTCTTCGGCCGCGCCGAGTCCCATGCCGGTCAGGTACAGCGCGCTCGTCACCCAGCGCGCGGGGTTCGATTCGAGCGTGGCGAGCAGGCACACCATGCCGACCCACGCGAAGCCGCAGCCGCGGGCGAAGCGCTCGCGGGCCATCGACACGCCGCTCCAGATGAAGAGCACGGCCGACACGGTCTGGAGCGGGTTCATGTCCGCGGCACCGGCGAGCAGCAGCACGAGGTTGCCCGCGAGGTAGCCGTAGCCTGCGAAGCGGAGGGCGTGGTTCCGGAACAGCGTCAGGGATCGTTGCATCGGCCGAGACCATGGTCGTTCAAGCCGCCCCGATCCACCATGCAAATGTGTCGCCTCCAGGGTGGCGCCGACGCTCGCATGCGGTCGAGCCGGGCACGCGCGGCCGCGCCACCGGGGGTCTCGGGCGTCGTGCGGGACGCCGTTCTTGCTATCGTGGCCCGATGATCCTCCGGCCTGCCCGTGCCCTTCGATCCGACGTGCCCCGTGCCCGCGCGCGTCCCGCGGTGTGGTTGGGGATGCTCGTGGTCGGCGCGTGCTGGCTCGCAGGCGCCCCGCGCGGTCGCACGCAGGCGCCCGCGATCCCCGCGCACAACCGCGCGGACCTCGCGACCCCTCCGCCCTTGCCCGGGCCGGGCCAGGTGGCCGTGCATGCGCGACGCTTGCTCGAGGCCATCGTGCGCGACGATCCGGGCGCGGTCGCCGATGTGTTCCTGCCCCGCGAGGCGTTCCGGCTCGTCCAGGGCGTGACGGACCCCGACCCGCTCTACGATCGCCTCCTGCGCGCCTACGAGCGCGACATCCACGCGCTCCACGCGCAGGTCCCCGCGGGTGCCGAGTTCGTGCGCTTCGAGTTCTCGCGCCGCCGCGGCTGGGTGCAGGTGCGGGAGGAGGCCAACCGGCTTCCGTACTGGGCGCAGCGCCACAGCCAGCTCGTCTACCGCGTCGGCGCGGAGGAGCGGCGCATCGAGGTGCGGACCATGATCGCGTGGGACGAGCGCTGGTACATCACGCACCTGAGCGAGTTCCACTGAGCGTGTCCGAGGGACTGCGGGTTGCGACGGGCGGTGCGGCCCTTCACACCTCGTCCTCCATGGACGAGCACGAGCGGTTGACGCGCGACCTCACGCGCCAGATGGGGCGGTGCATCGGCGACTTCCAGCTGATCGAGGAGGGAGACCGCGTGATGGTCTGCCTCAGCGGCGGCAAGGACTCGTACACGATGCTCCACATGCTCGAGCTGCTGCAGCGCCGCTCGCCGGTGCGCTTCGAATTGCTCGCCGTGCACCTCGATCAGGGCCATCCCGGCTACGACGGCACGCCGCTCGAGGGCTGGCTCACTCGGCGCGGGTTTTCGTATCGGATCGTGCGCGAGGACACCTACTCGATCGTCACCGAGAAGATCCCCGCCGAGAGCACGTACTGCTCGCTGTGCTCGCGCCTGCGCCGGGGGATCCTCTACAACGTCGCGCAGGATCTGGGCTGCACCAAGATCGCGCTGGGCCACCACCGCGACGACGCGCTCGAGACCCTGATGCTGAACCTGATGTTCACCGGCCAGCTGAAGGCGATGCCGGCGAAGCTCCTCAGCGACGACGGGCGGAACGTGGTGATCCGTCCGCTGCTGTACTGCGCGGAGCCCGCGATCGCGCGCTTCGCCGAGCTCGAGGCGTTCCCGATCTTGCCGTGCGACCTCTGCGGCTCGCAGGAAAACCTCATGCGCAAGCAGGTGAAGGGCTTGCTCACGCAGGTCGAGGGGATGGCCCCGAAGGCCAAGGAGAGCATGCTCGCGGCGCTCGGGAACGTGCGCGCGACGCACCTGCTCGACCGCGACCTCTCGGCCCGACTCGGGACCGGCCCGGCGATCGACGAGGGCAAGGAGGCGGGCTCGCTGTCCCCCGCGCCTCCACGCACCTCTCCGGGTCTCGACGGGGCGCGTCGGCTGCCGGTGCTCTGAACGCCGCGCGGCCCGTCTAGGGCAGCCGCGCGCAGCGGGCCCCGAGCCCGTACGCGGTGGTGCGCGTGTCCATCGCCGCGCGTTCCGCGCTCGTCATGTTGCCTTCCGCGCCAATGAAATCACCGCCCCGGATGGCCCGGTACGGCGGCGCGGGCGGCAGGTTGCTGCAGTCGACGCAGGACCCCGCAGGATAGGCGCCGACGTGGGCGTCCATGGTCCATTCGGACACGTTCCCGCAGAGGTCCGCCTGTCCGAACCGGCCGTCGCCAGCGGGCCGGCTGCCGACGTCCGCAGGTGCCGCGGCGCCGAACACCGCATGCGACGCGTCGAGGTCGAGCGATCCCGGCGGGATGGACCACGGGCGCACGCGCTGCTCGGCGCCGCCCGCGGCGGCGAAATTCCACTCGGCCTCGCTCGGAAGGAAGCCCCCGTCCCAGATGCAGAACGCGACCGCGTGCGCCCAGCGCAGGCAGCTCATCGGGCGTCGCTCGCGGTCGCCCGGCAGGTCGGTCCACGTCGCATACGCCGGGTTGCACGTGAGGGCCTGGCTCCATTCACGCTCGGTCGTGGGAAGCGTGGCCGACCACGCGGGATCCCAACCGGCCTCGGTGCCGCCGGAGGCTGCGCTGTTGGAGACCCCGAGGCCCGCGCCGACGTGGGTGTGGCGCCCCGAGCCAGGGGCCGGACGATAGCCTCCGAGGACCGCGGCCACGAAGGCCCGGAAGCGCCCCACGGTGATCTCGTACCGGTCGAGCCGGAAGTCCGAGACCGTGGCGGGGGCCGAGGTCTCGACGAACCCGGGCGTGGCGCCGTCGTCGCTCCGGAAGAACGGCCCGCCGGTGACGGGCAGGCTCACGCAGCAATCCTCGCCTGCGCCGCAGTCCGTGCGGCCCGGGCCGGGCTGCGCGCAGCTCGGGGGGCCTTGACCGTCGGCGACGCAGCCTGTGGCGGGATCGCAGATCTGCCCCGGGCCGCACGCGGCGTCCCGCACGGGCGACAGGCACACACCGTCGGCGCATCGGGCGGACGCGCATGCGCTCGGGGCCGGGCAGTCGGCGTCGACCGCGCACTCGGGGGAGCCGCACGACGAGGGGTCGAGCGGCGAGCAGGTCGGCACGGTGCACGTGCCGCCCAGGCACTCGCTGTCCGTGACGGGGTTGCCCGTCCCCGGGCACGCGATGCCGCGGCAGTCGCGGGTGAGCACGACGGGCAAGATGAGCGAGCCCTCGATGCGCAGGGAGACGCGGCGGGAGACGACCGGCGCGCCGGCACGGGAGAGGGCGACCGTGACGATGTGACGCTCGCCCGAGAGGCCACGGAATTCGGCGACCCGCAGGCCGTCGCGAAAGTCGTCGTCGCGCTCGGCCACCACGGGAACGGCGCCGTCTCCGTCGAGCTCGACCACCACGCGATCGAACTCGCGGCCCGCCAGCAGATCCGTTCGCACGTCCACCGCGAGGTCGATGGGGGGCGCGCAGCCCACGGCGAGCAGGAGCGCTGTCCAGCCGATCGTCGCGCGGTCCGGGTGCATCGGGTCGAGGTTAGCGCGTGCGCGCCGCGGCCGTCACCTCGTCGGCGCGCCCGGCGCCGCGGCTCGGCTCAGTGGGCGCCGTGGAGGCTCGGATGAGTCGGCGCCGTGGCGGCTCGGCTCAGTCGGCGCCCGCGCCGGGACTCCGCGCGCGGAACCACGACACGGTGTCGGCCAGGCCAGCGTCCAGCGTCACCGGTGCGCCCAGGCCGCTCCACGGGGCGAGCACCGAGCGCTCCACGTCTCCCGCGCGGCGGGGACCGTGCCCGAGCGTGGGCGTGACCCCGATGGCCCGGGCGAGCCGCGTGGCGAGGTCCCGGGTCGTCGTCTCGACGCCGGTCCCGACGTTGACCATCGGCTCCGCGATCCGTCCCTCGAGCGCCCGGACGTTCGCCTCGACGACGTCCGCGACGAAGACGTAGTCGCGGATGCAGCCCTCGTCGCCGAGGGCCTGTCGGGCGTTCACCTGCAGCGCCTGTCCTGCGAGCAGTCGCTGGGTGAAGATCGCCACGACGCCCGCCTCGCCGTGGGGATCCTGACGCGGGCCGTAGACGTTGGCGTAGCGCAGGACGGTCGCGTCGAGCCCGTGGGCGTGACGGTAGTATCCGAGGTAGCCCTCGACCGCGAGCTTGCTGCAGGCGTACGGGCTCAGGGGCCGGGGAGGCCGGCCGATCTCGCCGCGCTCGGGGGCCGGAAGCTCGCCGTAGATGGCGCCGCCCGTGCTCGCGAACACGAAGCGGGACACGCCGCTCTGAACGGCCGCCTCGAGGAGGTGCAGCGTGCCGGCCACGTTGACCTGCGCGTCGCGCTGCGGCTCGCGCGTGCTCACCGAGACGCTCACCTGTGCGGCCTGATGGCTGATGGCGTCGGGCCGAAAGGCCGCGACCTCGCGCGCGACGGCGTCGCCGTCACGGATGTCGAGCGTCACGAAGCGCGCGCCGTCCGGCACGTTCTCGCGCCGCCCGCCCGAGAGGTCGTCGAGCACGAGCACGTCGTGGCCCCGCGCGAGGCACGCATCCGCGACGTGGCTGCCAATGAAACCCGCACCGCCGGTGACCAGGATCCGCATGGCGGCGAGCCTAGTATGAAGGGCCGCGTTCGCACGGCCCGAGCGTGCGCCGGACGCGGGCCGGGCTGCGATCCGTCACGCAGTCCTCGGAACGGGAGCTTGCGCGCGCCGCCACGGAGCGGAGGTGACAGTGTCCCAATGGTGACACCTACCTCGGCGACTTGTATCGCACATGATTCTCGCGCTAGTCCCGTCCGCACGATGAACAAGCACCTCTCGTGGATGGTCAGCCCGTTC
>CAIKNO010000637.1 GCA_903828805.1 uncultured Sandaracinus sp.
ACGCCGCCGCCGCTCCCCTCGACGCCGCCGCCGCTCCCCTCGACGCCGCCGCCGCTCCCCTCGACGCCGCCGCCGCTCCCCTCGACGCCGCCCAGGGCCGCCGCGCCCCGGGCGTCGGCCCCTCGACCGCTCCCCGCACCCGACGCCCTGGGTTCGCTCGACTCACCGACGTCGGCGCCGACGTCGACACCGGCGCCGGGGCCTCGTCCGGCGCGCGCGCCGCGCCTGACCGGAGACGATGGGACCTCGAGCGTGGACCCGGAACGGTCGCGGGCGTCGAGATCGACCCGCCCGCTGCGGATGGACGATGACGACGAGGCGCCAGGTTCCCCGGTCGCCACCGGGAACCGAGGGCGCGCCTGGGTGGTGCCGCTCGCGCTCTTTGCGCTGGTCGCCATCGCCGGCGGCGCCGGCAGTCTCTGGGTCGCGCTCTCGAGCACGCCGAGCCCGCCCGATCCCGCCGCGGCGTTCCTCTCAGCAGGTGACGCCGCCCTCGCGCTCGACCACGAGGACGCCTACGAGGACGCGATCGGCCATTACACGAAGGTGCTCGCACACCGCGAGCACGACGTGCATGCACTCACGGGGCTCGCCCGGGCGCATGCCCTCTACGCCCAGGATCGTCGGTTCGAAGCGAGCGCCCTGGAGCGTTCCGCCGCGGACGATCCCGCCCTTCGGGGGGAGGCCGCAGCGAGTCAGCGCGAGGCCACCGAGCACGCGGCGGAAGCACGCGGGTTCGCCGAGCATGCCGCCCGTCAGGCGACCGGCGATGCCGACGCGGAGGTCGCCCTGAGCGATGCGCTCCGCCTCGCGGGCGACCTGCCGCTGGCCCGCTCGCGTCTCGAACGTGCCCACACGCTCTCGAGCCCCCCTTCGGCCGAGGCGTTGAGGGTCGAGGCCTTGATCGCATCGGATCTCGCGGGTTCGCTCTCCGCCGCCCGCGACCTCGCGGAGCGCGCCGTGGGGGAAGACCCCTCCCTCGTCCGAGCCCGGATGCTGCTGGCCCGCGCCGAGATCGTGTCCGGCCACGCGTCCGCCGCCAGAGTTCAACTTCAGGCCGTGCTCGCGCGCGTGCCGGCGCACCCCGGCGCGGTCGCCCTCGGGGCGGCCCTCGCAGCCCAGGATCCTTCGACGGGTGACACGGCGGTGCCGGGCGTCGTCCCGGCCGAGGCCGGAGGCAGCGCCGCCGCTTCCGCACCGACCATCGCCGCGCAGGGCGCGCGCAGCCCCGCCACCCCCGGCGGCCCCCCGGCCGCCGCCGGCGCCCCCGCGTCGACCGGTCCGCGGGGCTACGACGCGCTCGTCCGCGAGGCGACGGCCCGGCTCGAAAATGGGGACCTCGCGCGGGCTCGCACCATGTTCGAGCAGGCGCTGCGGGAGCGGCCGGGCGCATCGGAGGCCGTGGCAGGCCTCGGCTACGTGATGCTGAACGAAGGGAACGCGCGCGGCGCGGTCCAGAACTTCGAGCAAGCCGCGTCCCGGGGCTACGCCGATGCGCTGATCGGGCTCGGGGATGCGCATCGCCGGGCGGGGCAGAGCGCCGAGGCGCTCGCGGCCTACGAGCGCTACCTCGAACGCAACCCGTCCGGTCCCCGGGCCTCCATCGCCACGCGACAGGTGCAGTTGCTGCGCGCCCAGGTGGGTCGAGGTGGCGCCTCCCCGGAGATCCGCCCGGCCGCGGCCGCCCCCGCAGAGCCTCCGGCATCGCCCGCCGGGGGGCCGAGCGACACGCCCGTGACGCGGAGCGATGAACTTCCGGCGGCCCGGGAGTCCACGGGCACCCCGGTGCGGGACGTGCCCGCCGTCGACTCCGAGCCCTGACACACCGCGTCCACGGGCCGCGATGCGTGCGCCGAGGTACGGTGTCGCCATGCGAGCCTCGCCGTACCGATTCCTGCTGACCGCGATGCTCACGGGGGCCTGCGGACCGTCCTCCGCGCTGCACGGGTCGGTCCCCAACCCGGAGCGGCGCGAGCTCGCCGAGCTCGTCCTGCTCGAAGCCCCGGGAGATTCGAGCGCGGGGGCCCTGATGCAAGCGGCCGGGCCGAGCGTGCACGACGTGGTGTCGAGGATCGAGGCGCTGCGGACCGACCCGCGCACGGTCGCGCTCTTCGTGCGACTCGGGCCGATGGGCGGGGCGTGGGGACGGATCGCCGATGTCCACGACGCGCTCCAGGCCGTGCGTGACGCTGGCAAGCCCGTCCACTGTCACCTCGAGTCGATCGACAACGCGGGGTACTGGCTCGCCGCCACGAGCTGCGATCGGATCTCCGTGACGCCGGCAGGCATGCTCGACACGGTCGGGGTCGCGGCCCAGGTGTTCTACGCCCGCGGCCTCCTCGACCAGGTCGGCCTCCGCGCGGAGCTGCTGCAGGTGGGCGCGTTCAAGGGCGCGGCCGAACCGTTCACGCGCGACGCGATGTCCCCCGAGATGCGGGCCTCGCTCGGCGGCGTGCTCGACGGTCTGCAAGCGGAGCTGGTGGGGGCGCTCGTCGAGGGCCGGCACCTGAGCCCCGAGCGGGCGCAGGAGGTGCTCGACGCGGGACCGCACGACGGAGCGCAAGCGCTCGAGCTCGGGCTGGTCGATGCCGTGGAGTTCGACGACGAGGCCCGCAGCCACGCACGCGAGGCCGGACGGGCGACGCGACACGTGCGCGCGCGGCTCCTGCCGCCGAGCGAGCCCACCACCCTCGCCGACCTGATCGGGGCCCTCGCGGCGGATGCCCCGACCGACGACGCACCTCAGGGCGCGCACCTCGCGCTGGTCCACCTCGACGGCGAGATCTCGGACGGCGAAGAAGCCGGCATGGGATCCGGCCGGGGCGGTCCGTTCGTCACGCGGATGCGGGCGCTCGCCGAGGACGACGAGGTCCGTGCGGTCGTACTGCGGATCAACTCGCCCGGCGGGAGCGCGCTCGCGAGCGACCGCATGTGGCATGCCGTGCGCCGGGTCGCGGCGCGCAAGCCGGTCATTGTGTCGGTCGGCGACATGGCCGCGAGCGGGGGCTACTACATCGCGTCGGCGGGCACCGAGATCCTCGCGCAGCCCGGCAGCATCGTCGGCTCGATCGGCGTGGTCGGCGGCAAGGTCGAGGCCTCCGGCCTGCTCGAGCGCGCGGGCGTGCACGCCGAGACGCTGACGCGCGGAGCCCACGCGGGCTGGACCGCCCCGACCGCCCCCTTCGGAGACGCCGAGCGCGCTGTCCTGCAGGCGATGATGGAGAGGACGTACCGACGCTTCGTGCACCGGGTCGCGGTCGGCCGCGGTCTCGACGAAGCGCGGGTCCAGGCCTCGGCGGAGGGGCGGATCTGGACGGGGAGGACGGGCGTGGAGCGGGGCCTCGTGAACGGCCTCGGCGGGCTCCGCGATGCGCTCGCGCACGCCCGCACCGCCGGGCATCTCGATCCGGACGCGCCCGTCGTCGAGTGGCCGCGGCGGCGCACGCTGGTCGAGACCGTCGTCGAGACGATGGGCGCGCAGGACGGGGCCGAAGTGACGGCGGGCGCGCTGGCGACGGCCGGGCTCGGCCCTGCAGCGGCACCCTTGCAATGGCTCCGCATGCTCCGCGGGGGCGAGCACGTGCTGGTCGCCTTGCCGGTGGCCCTCGACGTGCGCTGACGGTCCGCGCTCCGGAAAGGGCCCAGGAACGAAGACACCAGGCAGGAATGCCTCTCGAGCGGATCGCGCTCGGGCCCCCCGGAACGAACGTCGATTCCATCCCGCGGACGGGTCGACACGGAGACGTCGCGGAATTCGTGCCGAGAGGATAGGCTCGCACCCGTGGAGGTCCGGGCGCCCACGCCGAGTCCGAGCGCGTCTTTCCTGCTCCAGCTGGATGGGCAGCCGACGGAGGGGCACGTCGATGTCGGCGGAAGGACGCTCGTGCTGGACCTCGGCCGGGTGGTCGATGTCCGCCCCGCACCCGGCGACCCGTCGATCCGTCAGGCGCTCGAGCATCTCGATCCGGAGACGAGGGCCGCGCTCGAGGCGGGGCCTGCGCTCGGCGCCCCCGACGCAGCCTGGCTGACCGTCGGCGCGGAGCTCCCCCGGGAGGCCCTCGGAGAAGTCCTTCGGGCCGTCTGGGTCGAGCGGCTCGCGCGGGGATTGCGTGAAGCCGAGGCCGCGGGCGGCGCGACACCGCACGTCGGCCCGCGCGACGACGCCCCCACGGGCCCCTTCGCGATGCCCCTCAAGCCCCTGGTGCTCGAGGCCATCGCCCGAGGTGGCGAGGCCCCGCCGGAGGTCGCCATCACATTCCCGCCCGCCCGCGCCGCCGCGGTGGAGCTCGACCCGGGCGCCGCGAGGGCGTTGCCGGACACGGCGGACTTCGGACGGCCCCTGCCTTCGATGGCCCAGCTGGGCCGTGCGCTCGAGGACCCCCTCGTGCCGATCGAGCGCGAGATCGAACGCCTCGAGCAGGGCGCGGGCGACGCGTCCTCGCGGTCCGCGGCCTGGTCTCGTCTCGCGGAGGCGTGGCGCACCCGGTACGGGTCGGTCACCGAGCGGGAGCGGGCACTGCGTGAGGCCGCGGCCGCGGCGCCGCGCTCCGTCGCGGTCCTGCTCGCCGCCGCCGAAGGGTGCATCGCCGCAGCGCACGACGAAGACGCCCTCGCCTACGCCCGCGCAGCCGTCGGCGCGGCCGGTGACGGGCCGGAGCGGGATGGCGCGCTGCTCGAGTACACCGCGGTCGCGCGCGCCCTCGGGCGCGTCGGGCCCGCCACCGGAGGCGCGCGCGCCGCCACGCTCGGGACACGGAGCCTGGACGCGCTCGACCTGCTCGCGGCCTTGCTGGAGGAGCGGGGCAAGGCCGCCGAGGCCGCGGACGCGCGGCTCGCGCAAGCCGCGAGGTACGAGGCCTCGAGCTCCGAGCGATGCCGGTTCTTGATCGCGACGGCGTGGTGGACCGCCCCCGATCACCTCGCTGCGACCGAGGCCTACGCCACGCTCCTCGCGCGCGAAGGAAAAGCGCATGCCGCGGTCGCCGTGCGCGCGGACGCCGCGAGGAAGGCCCGATCGGTCGATGCGAGATGCGCGGGATGGATCGCGGCCGCGGAGCACGCCGAGTGGCTCGAAGAGCCCCTCTGGGCCGCCGACTTTCTCCTGCGCGCGCTCGACACCGCACCCGGCCTCGAGGTGCTCCACGAACCGGTGGACCTCGATCTGCGAGCGGCTGGCGCGGCCCTCGAGAGGGCGATCGTCCTCGAGGAGATCGCCCGCAACGCGCCGCGCGACGGCAAGGCGGAGGCGTTCGAGCGGGCCGCCGACGCATGGCGCGAACAGCCGGGTGGTGACGCCTGGGCCGAGGTGCTCCGGACGGAGGCCACGCGCGGGGAGGCGGAGCCCCGGGGTCCCGACGAAGGTCGAGCCCGTCTGGCCTCCCTCGCCTCGGCGATGCCCGCAGGCGCCGAGAGGGCCGAGGCCTGGCTGAACCTCGCGCGGTGGGCATCGGCCGAGGGCGCCCACCTCGACGCCGGGCGCGCATGCCTCGCGGCGCTCGAGGACGCCCCGGCCCACCGCGAGGCGGCGCTTCGTCTCGCGCGGGCCGGCGTGAAGCAAGGCGAGGCCGCGTGGATCGACAGGTCGCTTTCCTGCGACGCCGCGCTGCCGCACGACCGTCGGCAGCAGGCTCGGAACGCCACCGCGCGGGCCCTTCGTGCCGAGGCCGAGGGGGACGTGGGGAGGGCTTGCCGCGCGGCCGACGAAGCGCTGCAAGCCTACCCGCTGGCCGCCGAAGCGGCCCTCGTGCTGGTCCGTGGACTTGAAGCCGGCGGCCACGAGGCGTCCCCGGGGGCGCTCGCGGCCGCCACGGCGCTCCTCGGAGACTGCCCTCCCCTGACGGCCCACCGGGTGCAGTCGGCCGCCACGGCCGACGCGCGCATGGAGGTCGCGGTCGCGTGGTCGGGGTTCTGCCCGGCGGGCCAGGCGCCGTGGGTGCATGCGCTCAGGGCGGCCACGCGCGCGTCGTGCGCGGACGGCCTCTGTGCGGCGCTGCAGGCGATCGTGACGCCCCCGCGATGCCACCCCGGCATGGTGCCTCTCGTCGTGTCCGCGCTGGAGCACTTGGCGGCCATGGGCGACCGGGCGCGGGCCCTCGAGATGAGCCTGGTCTGCGGCGACCGGTTCGGCTCCGCGGGGGCCCCGATCCGCGCGCTCTGCGTGGCCTTCGCGGCCGTCGATGCCGACGTCCCGGGGCAGATCGGCGCGGCGGAACGTCGACTGGTCGGCCTTGACGGCGAAGGCTCGACGGCGGCGCTTCGCGCCGTCGCGGCCCTGCACGCGTCGCTCGACGACGACGCGGCCGAATCGAGGGCGTGGCTGCGTCTGCTGGCTGGGACGCCGGGTGACCCGGAGGCCCTGGACCGGCTGACGACCCTGTACGCCGCGTGCAGCGAGCGCGAGCGCTTGATGGCCACCCTGGCGCTGCGGCTGGCGTGCGCACGCACCGATGCGCAGCGGCTCGACGCGAGGCTCGCGCAGGCCATCGCGAGCGCGCGTGTCCTCGGCGATCTCGACGCCGCCGAGGCGATGGCACGGGCCGCGCTCGGTCCGGTCGAGCCAGCGACGGGCGCCGGGTCGAACCCCGACGATCCCGAGCTCGACGCGCGAACGACCGTCCGCGTCGCTGGGGCGCTCGTCGCGATCGGCCGTCCGGAGGCCGCGCTCGAGGTGCTGCAGGCCCATGGCGAGCGCGCCTCGGGGGCGGCGGCGGGCCGCCTGCTCGAAGGCGCGGCCACCGTGGCCGCGGTCCACTGCGGGGACGTCCCGCGGGCGCTCGACATCATCACGCGGGCGCTCGCCCGGCTCGGCGGCCTCGCCCCGTTGCTGCTGACGTTCGAGCACCTCTGCCTCGAACGGAACGAAGTCGACCTCGCGAAGCGGACGTACGACGCGCTCGCCCTCGATGCCATGGGTCCACGCGGCCGCGCGGCCCTGCTCTACCGGAAGGCGCGCTGGCTCGAGCGGGCCGCGGTTCCTCGGTCGGCCCTCGAAGCGTATCTCGACGCGGCGAAGACCGCCTCCAGCGCGGGCGCCGTGCTCTCCGCGGTGACCCGGCTCGGCGCCGCGCTCAAGGAGCGGGAGGCGCTCCCGACAGCGCTGCTCTCGCTCGCGGACAACGCACCGCACGAAGCGTCTCGCGTCGCGTTGCGCACGCGCGCGGCGCACGCCTACGACCAGCTGAGCCAGCGGCCCGAACGCGCGTGGGAGATTCTCTTCGAGATGTGGCTCGACGGGGGACCGGTCGAGCTGGAGGCGGAGCTCGGTGGCCTCGGCGCCCGGGCGCGGGCCCTCTCCAGCACCCATGGCGAATCGCTCTTCGATGCGCTGTTCACCGAGATGCGCCGCCGCGCCGACGAGGCCTGGATGGCCGACGGCAAGGCCCGTGTGCTCCGCCGAATGGCCCGCCTGCAAGCCACCGCGAGACAGGACCTGCAGGCCGCAGAGGTGCTCGCCGCAGAAGCCATCGAGATCTGGCAGGGCGAAGATCCCGACCCCGAAGCCGTCGAGGGGATGCTCGCCGACCTCGCATCGTTCCGGGCCGACGCCGAGGCGCGGGCAGCCGAGGCGCAGAGGCCCGCGAGCCTGCCCAAAGCCGATGTCGAGAACGACCGGCAAGCCTCGCCGCCCGGCCGTTCCTGGGGGCCCTGGTTGCCCTCGCCGGTCGCAGTGCCCGCCGCCGCCGATGCGGACGACGGGCCGGAGGACGCCCCGCCCACAGCCCTCCCGAAGGCGCGCCCCGTCGAGCGATGGAAGCCGTCCATCGCCCCTCTTCGCCCGCAGTCGACATCGCCCATCGCCGTCCCCTTCCCGGAGCCCTCCGGTTCGCCGGTGCTGGAGGCCTCCCCGCGCTCGTCCTCGAAGACGACGGCGACCCCACCGCCCGACCCCATCGCGCGGGCGCTGCGCGCGCAGCTGGCCGCCGATCCGTCTCGCCTCGACGTGCTCGCGCAGCTCGAAGCGCACGCGCTCGCCCGTGGCGCGGGGGCCGAGGTGGCCGTGTGCCAGGCCGTGCTCTCCGCCCTCGATGCCGGGCGGGGCCCCGCCGCATCGACCGCGCTCCGCCCGGACTGCATGACGGAGCTCGCCTCGGCCCGCGCGGAACTCTCTGCTCACGCACACCTCGATCGACCTCGCAAGCTCCTCGCGGCCGTGTGGGAGTTCGCGCTCCCGCTGTTCCGCTGGACGCCGACGCAGGCGGGCGTGCTCGGCACGGACCGCGTGGGACTCCACGCGCCGACCGTGCACGGACGCGCGCTCGCGGCCTGCCTCTCGGCCGTTCCGCGCCCCGACACCGCGGTCTTCGCGACACGCCTCCCCGGCGTCCACGTCGCGCCGCTTCGCATTCACCCGCCCGCCGTCATCCTCGGAGCGGAGGCCCCCGACGACGAGCGCGAACTTCGATTCTGGATCGGCAGGGCGCTCTGCCTCGCAGAACCCGAGCACATCCTCGTGAGCGCCCTTCCCGAGGGCGAGGGGCGCGCGCTGGTCTCGGCGCTCGCAGCCGCCTTCGGCCCGGCCGAAGGTGCCCCCGTGTCACGCGATGCGGCCGCGCTCGCGGCGAGCCTGTGGCGGACCATCCCCGCCCGGTCGCAGAGGGAGTTGCGGGACCTGGTGGTCGCGTGCGACGAGGCGCTCGACTACGACGCCGTCCGCCGGGCGTCCCTCGAGGCCGCCGCGCAAGCAGGGCTCGTGTGCTGCGGTGACCTCTCGATCGCCCTCTCGTCCCTCCTCACCGCCGACCCCGCCCTCGCGGCGCTCGACCGTGACGCCGCCGGCTTCGCCCGGGCGATCGAGGCCTCTCCCGCGCTGAACGCGACCCTCCGCCTCGCGTTTCACGATGCCTTCATCGACGGGCTCGAGCTGACCTCCAACCCCGAGTGACCCGCGAGGGCCTCGCCCCGTGGACCGGCGGGTCCCAACGTCGAAAGGGTCTGCCGGCCGCCGTGTCCGTCGCGCATCCACGCAGAAGGCCCGAGGGACATCGTCCCCCGGGCCCTCGGGCATGCCGTCGCACCGCACCGTCAGGCGGGCAACACCGTCAGGCGGGCGGCAGCGTCAGGCGGGCAACACCGTCAGACGGGCGGCACCGGCAGGCAGAAGGCCGACACGGCGTCCTGACCGGGAAGGCAGGACGGCACGACGACCTGCGTCCCCGGCATGTCGGGGTCGGGCGTGCAGCGGAACAGGCACCCGTCGCAAAGTTGGAGGGGGAAGACGAACTCGCCCGTCGTCTGGGTGCTGCCCCCGGCGGTGGAGCCGGTCACCTTCGTGGCCACGAGGATCGTGCCGGTCCGGCCCGCGAGCGCATCGCCGTACACGGCGGGGATGACCTCCACAGGGACCACCCCGCGTCCGGACTCCGAGCCCGAGCCCGAGGGCACGAACCCGACGGTCGGGACGCGGAAGCGCGACGGCAGTCCAGGCAGGTCGAGCGGCAGACCATCGATGCCGCGCAGCTCGACCTCGGCCTCTTCGGCCTGCCACGAGTTCGGGTTGGCCATCAGCGGGAACCGCGAGGCGGTGTTGGTGATCGCATTCGCCACCTGCATGATCGCGATGTACTGGATGCCCGCGGGGCGAATCGCCGTCGGCGTCGCACCCGGACCGGCCTGGACCGTCGCATCCCGGGACGACGCCGAGGTGTCGAGCCGAGGCTGGAGCGCGAAGACCTCACCGGGCGTAGCCACGCACTCTGCGTCGAGCGGCAGGATCCCCTCGACCTGCACGGCCGGATTCGAAGGGGCGCAGCCGGCCAGCCCGGAGAGGGCCGCGGCGAGGGCGAAGGGTCGTGTCAGCCGAATCATGAAGCCTCCAGCGGAGTCGGGCGCAGAAGTCCCCCGCGACCGACAGCGTACTTCGTCCCGGCCCGGCATCCAACTTCCTCGACGCGGGGCGGGCCCGTCACGACCCGAGGACGACCACACGGAGACGCTCGCCGCCCGGCATCCAACTTCCTCGGCGCGGGGCGGGCCCGTCACGGCCCGAGGACGACCGCACGGAGTCGCTCGATCGGGACGCCCGTGAGCGAGACGTCCCCAGGCGCCGCGGGGCAGACGAACCGCACAGCGTCCCCACGGCGCTTCTTGTCGGAGTGCACGAACCCGAACGCCTGCGCATCGAGGAAGGGCGCGGGATCGATGGGGAGGCCGAGACGGCGCAGCAGCGCGACCATCCGGACCTCGTCCTCGAGGCGACCGCGTCCCAGCGCACGGCCCACGCGCAACGCG
>CAIKNO010000638.1 GCA_903828805.1 uncultured Sandaracinus sp.
CCCGTCTGCAGCGCGCCTGGGGCCCCCCCAGCGGGCCGCCGATGGGACGTGGATGACGGCGGCTGTGCGCGGTCGTGTGGGCTTGCTCGTGATCTCTCGGCGGCGCTTCCTTGCCCGCGAACGCTGGCGGTGGTTCACGCCGACATGAGGGCCTCGTGGTCGTCTCCGTCGGCATGCACGGGGCTTCGAACCGATGTCTCACCACTGCCCAGAATTCGTCGGAATCGATCGGAGACGACGCGAAACGGCGGGCAGTGAAGCGGTGGCAAGGGACTCGAAGGTCGTCGAAGGATTCGCGGAAAACCGAGTGCCATCTGACGGCTGGAGAGCACTCCTCCGACGCCTTCGAGTCCCGTCGACCCCGCTCCCCGAAGCCCAACGATTTCAGGTCGTTGGGCTTCTTGCTTTCCGCCGGGTGCGTGTCGGTCGTCCTGCGCTGCGTCCTGCGCTGCGTCCTGCGGACGCCCGCCTCGACGCCCGAAGCCCCTCCCACGCTGCGTGCGAAGCGTCTGGGACGGACGGTCGCGTTCGTGTAGGGTCGAACGTCGTTGCGAGCTTCGGCCCGCAGCGCCGTCGTCCCACGTGAGAGGCTGCGTTCGATGTCGAAAACGTCGTGGGCGGGGATTCGCTGGTTCGGGGTGGGGGCCGTCGCAGCCCAGGTGGCCGCAGGCTGTTCCGGCGCCTCGGGGTTGCCGACGCCGTCGGATGCCGCGGTGGTCGAGGGGACGACCGTGGCCGAGGCGCGGGCCCACGCGGACGGTGAGACCGTGACCGTCGAAGGGTTCGTGACGGTCGCGCCCGGCACGTTCACGTCGGCGACCGGCGAGGCGGGGTTCGCGCTCGCCGACGACTCGGGCGGCCTCTACATCCGCGCGATGGACCGCGTTGCGCTGCCGCTCGACGCGCGCGTTCGCGTGACCGGCGTCATGGGTCAGATGCACCAGCTCCGGGTGGTCGAGACCAACGCCTCGTCCGGGGTGACGCTCCTGACCGGGACCCGAACGGTCGCGCCGATGGCCGTCGCCACGGGTGGCGTCGACGAGTCGGTGGAGGGGCGGCTCGTGTCGGTGTCCGGCACCTTGACCCGCGAGATCGTGGACGACGCGCCCTACGGCCTCAAGGTCTACATCGACGACGGCTCGGGCGAGGTCCAGGTCTTCGTTCACCTGGTCGGCGGGGTCGGCGTGGTGGACACCGCGGGGTTGATGCTCGGCTCCTCGATCGCGGTCGTGGGGCTCGCCGCGCAGTACGAGACCACTTACGAGGTCGCCCCGCGGGTGGCCGCCGATCTGGTCCGAAGGTAGCGCGGCCCTTCAGCCCCGGGCTGCGTGCGCGCCCCGAGAGGCCAGGGGGCGCGCCGTGAGGGCGAGAGGTTCCGCGGGGCGCGCGCCCCGCCCATGTCCCGTGTCCCCGACGAGAAGGAGTGGTCGATGTCCAACACCATCAGCCTGCACGAGTTTCCGCACCTCATGTACGACGCGTGGAACCGCGGCGACATGGCCGCTTTCTACTCGTACATCGACGAGGGCGTCGACGACGCCGGGGGCGAATCGACCGGCCTCGAAGGCGTTCGCGCCATCCTCGACCACATCCGCACGGCCTTCCCCGACTTTCACTACACCGTGGATCAGGTGATCGTGGACGGCGATTGGCTCGCGGTGCGACTCACCGCGACGGGCACGCAAGAGGGCGAGTTCTTCGGATGGCCGGCGACGGGAAAGCGCGCGACCTGGAAGGAGATCCGCTACTGCCGCATCGCGAACGACAAGACGGTCGAGCACCACGCCTGCCTCGACAACATGGGCCTGCTCGCGCAGCTCGGTCACCTCACGTTGCCGCAGCGGTCCAACTGGTGAGCGAGGCGTCGGCGCCGCTGTCCCTCGCGACCGACGACGCAGGGCCCGTGACGGTCGTCGTGTCGCGCACGGCGCGGGCAGGACAGGAGCGCGCGTTCGAAGAATGGATCTGCGGGGTCGGCGCTGCGGCCCGGAGCTTTGCGGGTCACCTCGGCCTCACGGTGCTGCGCGGTGACCCGGCGTCGGGAGCCCGCGACCACACGCTCGTGTTTCGCTTCGCCACCGTCGCGCAGCTTCACGCCTGGGAGGCCTCGGCCGAGCGCGTCGAGTGGCTGCGCCGTGCCGAACCGCTGGTCGAGCGAAGCACTCGGCACCAGGCGACGGGCCTCGAGACCTGGTTCACGCTCCCGGGCGGCGCCGTCGTCGTGCCGCCGCCGCGCTGGAAGATGGCGCTGGTCAGCTGGGCGGTGGCCTTCCCGTTGATGCAAGTGCTCGGTCTGACGCTCGGGCCGCTGCTCACGCCCCTGCCAGCCCTGCTTCGCAACGCGTTCCTCGGCGGCGCCATGGTGGCCGCGATGACCTGGTGGTTCATGCCGCTCGCGACCCGCCTGGCTTCGCGGTGGCTGTACCCCGGGCGATGAACAGCAGGCGCGGCCCGGGCCTCGCTGCGCAGCGCGGACGGCACGACGGTGCCCGGGCATCGCCATCGGCCGGTCACGGGTCGGACGAGATCCGTGACCAGTGATGGTGCGGGCTGTGATATTTCACGGCTCGGATGAAGCCCGACGACTCGCCCTTCGCCTTGGACAGGAGCGTCATCGCCTGGTTCCCGACCGCCATTCTCGGCCGGTGTCGCCGGTTCCGTGCGGCCCGTGGGGCCTGCCGATGCCGCAGGGACGGGCCACGGCACGGCGTGTGCGATGGCGGCGGCGATGGAGGCTCCTGACGCGCCCATGTCGCTTGAACTCGAGATCTGGCGCGAGGCGTCACGACAGGTGGACATCCAGGACGCGATGGCCGGGATGCTCCCGGCGCTCGTGCGGCACCTGCCCATCGAGGCGCTCGTGTTGCGGCGCCTGGATGTTCCGCGCTCACGTCTCGAGACCGTGGCCACGGCCGGACCGTTCGACGAGGCCCTCGCCCGCGGGCCCCACGAGCTCGATCCGGAGCGCTTCGCCGGGCTGCTCTCGCGCTGCGCGCGCCGACGGTCGTACGTCGCCAACGTCGGGGACGACGACGCGGCCTTCGGCGCGTCGGGCTCGCTCGCTCGGGGGCACGTCCTCGTGGCGCCGATCGTCGACGAGGAGGGCCCCGCCGCGGTGCTGACGCTCTTCGCGCGTCCGGGCGCGTCGGTCACGGAGGCGCATGCCCGCGACGTGGACGCCATCGTCCGGCCGCTCGCGGTGGCGCTGGCGCACGACCGACGGCTCCAGGAGCTCGTGCAGCTGCGCGAGGCGGCGCTCGCCGAGAACCGCGCGCTCCTGTCGCGGCTGAACCGGCCGAGCCTCGTCGAGTCCATCGTCGGAGAGAAGGGCGGGCTCCGGACCGTGATGGAGCGGGTCACGCAGGTGGCCCCGACGGACGTGCCGGTGCTGCTGCTTGGCGAGACCGGGGCCGGCAAGGAGGTCATCGCGCGGGCGCTGCACGAGCGCTCGCGGCGTCGGGACGGCCCGCTCGTGCGCGTCAACTGTGGAGCTATCCCTGGAGAGCTCGTGGACAGCGAGCTCTTCGGGCACGAGCGGGGCTCGTTCACCGGCGCGGTCGCGGCGCGCAAGGGATGGTTCGAGCGCGCGGACGGAGGCACGCTCCTGCTCGACGAGGTCGGCGAGTTGCCGGCGGCCGCGCAGGTCCGCCTCCTGCGGATCTTGCAGGACGGATCGCTCGAGCGGGTCGGCGGTCAGCGGACCTTGCACGTCGACGTCCGCATCGTCGCGGCGACCCATCGCGACCTCTTCCAGATGGTCTCGGACGAGCGCTTCCGCGAGGACCTCTGGTACCGCCTCTCGGTGTTCCCACTCCGTCTCCCTTCGCTGCGCGAGCGGCCCGAGGACTTGCCGGAGCTCGCGGCCCATTTCGCGGCGCGCGCCGGGGCGCGGCTGGGCGCAGGACCGCTGACCCCGACCCCGGACGACCTTCGACAGCTCGCGTCGTACGCGTGGCCCGGGAACGTGCGCGAGCTCGCGGCGGTCATCGAGCGCGCGGCGATCCTCGGGCATGGCCGCAGGCTCGAGGTCGAGGCCGCCCTCGGGGTGTCGACCCAGCGCGGGCCCACGCCGGCGCGCGCGTCGCCGCCCTCGTCGCCGCCTCCCGAGGCCTCGAGCCCGCCCTCCGCGTCCAGCGCTCCGCGCTCATCGAAGCTCGACGACGTCGTGGTCGCCCATCTCGAGCGCGTCCTGCGCGAGTGCCGCGGGCGCATCGAGGGACCGCAGGGCGCCGCGGAGATCCTCGGCGTGAACCCGCACACGCTCCGCGCTCGCATGCGTAAGCTGAAGGTTCAGTGGGGGCGCTTTCGCGGCGCGCCGTGACGTCTCTCGAGCCGCGATGGAACGCCGAACGTCGTGGCCGTCGCCGCTGGACGCAGCGCGCTCCCCCACCGCCGATCAGCGCGGTGAGGACGGCTCCGCTCGGCCGTCGTCCGAGGACGCGCCTGGCCCGCGCGAGGACCAGGCCTCGGCCCGCAGATGCTCGCTCGCCGCTCGTTCGCCCTCGGCATCGCACCACCGTTGCCAGCGTGCGAACGATGCGTCGTCGGCGTCCACGCTCGCGCTCGCGCACGCGCCGAACGCATCGATGGCCCTCGACCAGAGCGGCGCGGCGGCGCCGAAGAGGGCCTGTCGGAAGCGTAGGGCCGCGCCTTCATCCGCGAGGTAGGCGCGGGGCACCGGAAGTTCGGCGACCTCCGCTGCGAGGCGCGCGAAGAGCGTGCCCACGACGGCCGAGGCCAGGACCTGCGCTCCGAGGCTGCCCTGCTCGCCGGCGCCGAGGGCCAGGCGAGCGGCACGGAGGCGCTCGCCGCGGCCCCGGAGCCATCCCGTGAATTCCGCGTCGAACCAGGCGCTCACGGACGCCGCGGCGAGCGTGTCCGGGGGCGTGGGGCAGCCAGGCTCGAGCGCCTCGCGGGCCCGCGCGAGGCCGATGGCGAGGGGGTCCTCGTCCGGGCGGATTCCGCGCGGCGGCGCGGGCAGCCGGGCTTCACCGAGCGCGAACGGCGTCGGGACAGCCCCGTCGTCGTCGTCGTCGCGCTCACCTCCCGCGACGGCCTCGGCCAGGCCCATGTCTCGTCGCGCGCGGCGCAGCCGGACGTCGTCCCCGCCCGACGACGTCGGCGCGACCCCCGCCCGCGGCGCGGTCGACGGCGAGCACGCCGTGAGGGCGAGCAGGACCATGGCGGTCCGCCTCGTACACCATCCTCGACCCGTGCGCGCGGCGCCGTGCATGTCCGAAGCGTAGCCCGATCGCTCGTCCCAGCGGCTCCGTGCCGGTGAAGAACGACCAGGCTGCGCGCTCAGTACTCGCCGGGGCAGAGTCCGGCCCGTCGGATGCCGCTGATCGGCTTGATGGGGTCCGGGGCCGGTCCGGCGAACTCGCGGTACAGGAAGAGATCGGCGACGACGTTCGCGGAGTACGTCACGTCCCGCGGGCTTCCCGGGGGCCGGAAGGTCTGCGCGAAGTTCCCGGCGGTGATGCCGATCGACAGGCGGCTCCCGATGGGCACGTCGTTGGCGGGGTCGTCCATGCCCAGCAGGGGGTCGGGCGCGTACGAAGAGTGCGCGACCGTGCCGCAGTACCGGGTCGGAGCGTTCGTCACCAGGGCCGCGCAGCCGACGCCGGAGGTGCAATCGGCGTCGGTCGCGCAGACGGGGCCGGGGAGCGCGATGGTCACGCGCTCCTCGCGCGTCGAGGTGCTCGGGATCTCCGGCTGGTAGGTGATGATCATCACCTGCGAGAGCGCCGTCGTCTGTCCGGCGTCGAAGGCGGCGGTCACGACGGGGAAACCCACGGCGCCGCCCGGCGCGAACAAGGGGCCGCGCCAGCGAGGGGAGCCGAGCGCCGTGTACGCGATGCGGTCGGTCGGGCCGGGGATGCCGGTGCTGCCCGGCGAGCCCCAGAACCAGTCCACGTGCGCGCCCGTCCGCGTGGACGGCACGCCGCGCGCTGCGGGCGTGCCCAGATCGCCCGTGCCCCCGGTGCCGATCACGACGGCCCAGCCGCCCATCGGCTGGCCGCCGTCGGTCGAGCGGACCCGCATCTCCACGACGAGGGTCGTGGGGCCCCAGCCCTGATAGCGCTGCAGATCGAGCCAGTACGCGCCGACCTGCTCGGCGGAGGTGCCGTCGAGCAACCGGGCGAAGCGGTCGGCCGTCGGCGACGCGAAGAGGTAGTCGAACGACGCGTGGTCTCCGATGACCCGCTCGGTGACCTCGGGGGCGGGCGACGCGGATTGCCGGAACATCCGCCAGTCCTCGCTCTCGATGGCGAGCGCGCGTTCGTCCAGGAAGCCGTTGAACCCGTCGTCGTCGCAGAAGTTGCAGGCCTCCGGAGCGCGGCACGCCCCGAAACCCCCGCAGCCCGCGGTGCACGTCCGGAGGGCGGAGGTACCGCACGCGGACGTGCAGGGCTCGGTCGCGTTCAGCGTGCACGCAAAGCCGTCGTCGTCGACTCCGTCTCCGTCGTCGTCGTACCCGTTGCACGCCTCGGGCGCGACGCAGGGCGTCCAGGCGCTGCAGTCGGCCGCGCACACCTGGCTGCCCGGGAGCCCGCCTCCCGTCGTCGTGCACGACGCGGGGTTCGTCTGTCCGGCTTCGCAGAACACGATCCCGTCGACGATGTCGTCGACCCGCCCGTCGCAGTCGTCGTCCCGTCCGTTGCACACCTCGGGCACGCGGGGGTTCGTTCCGGATTGAGCGTCGTCGCAG
>CAIKNO010000639.1 GCA_903828805.1 uncultured Sandaracinus sp.
GAAGCCGCTCGCGTGGCTACTCGGAGGCAAGTAGGCATGGCCTTCACGAGCGTCCACCAAGCTGTTCACGGATACCGAGACGGACACCGTCTGCTTAGCTGCTCGACTCCCTTGGGCTCGGATGCGGCTCGCGCGATGCTCGTCATGAGCGACATGTCAGGCCCGTCGATGCAGCCTGGCTTCGACGAGTACCTGACGGGCTACTCGCTCGCCGGTACGGAGTACTTCGTCTTCGCGAAGACCTGGTACGCCCCGGAGATGCAGCGCCCTGGCTGCGTGTGGACCCATTCCCTGCTCGTCCCCCGAGCCCAGGTCGCGAGCATGTCGGCCGCGCGGTTGATGGCGAGTTTTCGGCGTCCACAGATTGATGGTGTAGATGCGGCCGCTACCTCGCCCGTGGTCATTGACGAGGAGGCGCCCGTCGGAGGCACGGGTGATGGGTTCGCCGACAAAGTGCTCGCCGCCACGATGATCGGTGCGGTCCTGGGCCAGCCTCGCCCAGTGATTGTGGTCGCTGACACGGCGACTCAGTTCGAGGCGGTCTTCCTGCGACTCTGGGAGGAATTGTGGCCTGCGGAGAGGACGCGATTCTCGTTTTGCACGGGCGCGCTCATGCCGCGTGCGAACGCTGGCACATTGCTCGACCTCCAAGCTGTCCCTCGGGCGATTCCGCCGTCCCAGTTCCGCAAGAGCGCCAGCGCGGCGCTCGTGCTCGACCTTCGTACGCCGGGCAAACCCGAGGGCTGGGTGAACTTGGTGCTCGATGGCGCAGCGAGGGGCGACGCGACCTTCCGCTCGTGGCTTGAGGCGGCCGCCGGAGCGGATGCAGGCCGCGCTGTCGTCCCGAGTCTCGCGCCGCTCTTTGGCGCGTGGCATGCGCCGGACTCGTCGGCACGCTCCTCTCTCGCGAGTGTGGTGGACGCGAAGGACCTCGACCCACGCGCGCGCAATCGACTCATTGGCATGGTGTTCGACCGGGCCAATAAGGAGTCAGGTGCGGCCGGTCGGCGCGAACTCCTTCAAGACCTTTGCGGGCCTCGAGACAACGACCTCGCCCCGATCGCCGCAATGCTCGAGGACCAGACGCGGTTGCTGTTCGAGGAATCGCGCACCGAGGGCGTAGCACTCGTCTTGTCTCTGTTGGGCAGCGAGCTGACGGAGGTCGGAGAACGCATCCTTCGCACTGCTGTGCTCCTGCTCACGCCGAGCGACATCGAAGCCTTCGGCGATGCACAGGCACCATATCTGCCGATCATCGTTGGTGCGAACCAGCAGCTCGCGTCCTCCCCTGTGCTCTGGAGTCGGGTCGGCAGTCGAAGTGGAGAGGTTCTCTCCCAGCTTGGCGGCATGAGCCTGAAGGACGAACAGCGCGCGGCGGTCGTCGATGCGATCCTATCCTCTGGGCGCGATGTATCCGTGGATGCACTCATTCGCTTCGGAGGCAAGAACGCGGTCTTTCGTGGGTTGTCCGCGATCACGTCGGGGCAGGTTCAGCTGTCCTGGCCGTGGCGCACTGCCCTCGGCAGTCAGGCGGACGCGGTGCTCGAGTGGCTTGAGAGCCTATCGCCCCCCTCGCTCGGCGACCTCGAGCTCGGAAGCCGCTTCGTAAGCCCGAAGGCCGCGCAGTCGAGGCTCGTGACGGTATGGAAGGCTGGGACCGCCAGCACCGGAGCGATCGCGTCGCGCGTGGCGGCGTTCGGTCTGACGCTGGCTTTCTGGGAAGGCAACGTGATGTCGCCGCTCTTCGCGGTGTGCTTTCAGCCCACGTACGACGCTGCCGGGAGCTCGCGCCTCGAGTATGACGAATGGGAGTGGGTGCGGGAGCACGCGCCGCCATCGTCCTACTGGAGGGACTGGGACAAGTGCGAGCGTCTCGCTAAGGCTATGGCGCGCCTGCTCGAGAAGGAGAATGCGCCCCTGGAGACGGTCTTCGGCATCGTTCACAGCCGCCCGGCGCTCAAGAAGATCGCCGACGCGCTCGACGACGACAGGGATACTCGGCCGTACCTCAAGGCGTTGCGGAAGAAGGCCAAGTCGTCGTCCATCGGTACTCGCGAGCAGCGCGACGCGCTGTTGGAGGGATGGTGAAGGCCCACGGAGGCATGCGGGCGAGCAGTGCCTCCGTGGCGGGTGTCGTCCGCTGGTACTTCGACGAGGGGCGCGTCGAGCCCGTGCCGTTCTACTGCGACCCGACTCGAATTGGCGCCTTCGCGGTCGAGCCCGACGAACTCGCGGCGGGCACCGACGCCGCCATCTTTCGGCTCTTCATCACGCTCGCGATGTACCAGGCGCTGCGCGACGTGGTGATCATGCGCCAGCAGCGCTCGCTCCCACGTAGCTCGATGCGCGTCGTCGCCGACGTCGCGACGGTGAAGCGGTCGATCTCGCGGCACGCGTGCCCAACGCTGGGCTCTGTCGAGGCCTTCGAGCAGGGCTGCGACGTCGCGAAGACCGCCTACGACATCGACTGCGGCACATGCCGCGGCGTCGCCTGCCACGTGAAGGATGCGACGCGCGTCTTCAACCGCATGGGGGACATGGGCAAGCTGCCGACGTCGGCGTGGTTCCGGCTGTGGCGGGCCGGTGGGGTCCAGACGCTGCTCGACGAGGTCTGTCACGAGGAAGCGACGCCGATGAGGCGGGCGACGATCCTGGTGGAGCGCTTCGCGGTCGTGCATCGCGTCGGGCGCAAGCTCGCGACCATGTTCGTGAGCGCGCTCTCCACGCCGGCGCTCGCGCCGGGGCTCACGCCGTGGTTCCCCGACATCGACGGCAACGACCTGGTCGTGGTGGACACGAACGTGGCGCGTGCAGTGGACGCGCTTCGCGAGCCCGGTGCA
>CAIKNO010000640.1 GCA_903828805.1 uncultured Sandaracinus sp.
CCGCCGCCGCCGCGGGGACGATCCTCGGCCTCGTTCACTCGGATCGGCCGACCATCGAGCTGCGTCCCGTCCATCTGCTCGATGGCGTTCTTCGCGAGTTCATCCGTGGCCATCGTCACGAAGCCGAAGCCGCGGGACTGACCGGTCACACGGTCGAGCAAGAGATGCACGTCGGTGACTTCGCCGACGCTCTCGAAGGCCGAGCGAAGGGAGTCCTCGGTGGAGTGGAACGCGAGGTTGCCCACGTAGAGACGATTGCCCATGTCGATGATTCCGATCTCTGACGCGCCGCAGCCGAGACTTCTTACCCCCGTCCGGGCGGCGCTATCGTCCCGCCAGGGATCGCGAGCAGCGCGCCCACTATGGGCTTGGCCCTCGCCTTCGTTCGTTCCCCGACGTTGGAAACCGACGCGAAGTGCCGAAATGGTAGAACCCTCGCTTCTGGAGCGCAACATGCTGTCCAGGGCCCGGCCCCGGCGTCGCGCACGGGCGCGCAGCGCCGAACGGCGCGATGGAGAGGCGCTGAGGGGTCCGGGTCGGGACGAAGCGCGATGGGCGCAGAGGCCGCGAAGATGGGCTAACGTGCCGGCCGATGGCTGGGCACCGCACGCTTCTTCGGCTCCTGTCGCGCGTCCGCGCGGGCTGCAGCCGGCTTCCCTCGTGGACGGCACCTGCGCTGGGCGCGGCCCTCGTCCTCTGGCGCGCCGTCGCCGAGGCGCAGAGCACGGGCGGCAGCTTCGGCGGCGGAGACTTCTCCAGCCGTTCGTCGGACGACCACGACGGTCCCTCACCCGGCGGCGGCGGTGGCGGCGGCGGGCTCATCTCCCTCGTCCGGCTCTTCATGCTGAGCGTGCAGGTGATAGGCCTGGTCCCGACGCTCATCATCTTCGGGCTCGCGCTGGCCGCATGGGTCTGGTTCTCCCGGCACGCGCCGGGATCGAGCGGCGGCCCAGGGTCCGCCCGCCCCGGACGCTACGACACCGGCTATGGCGCCGCCCCCGCGCCCGCCTCACCCGCGTGGAACCAGGTGGACAGCTCGGCGGTCCGGGTGTCGTTCGACGCGGCCGGCCGCGCCGCCTTCCAGCGTCGGTTCGACGAAGCGACCCGCGGTGCCGAGGCCCGGTCGAAGCACGGCCAGGTGCGCGTCGTGCGCGCCCTGACCGAAGTCCTCGAAGCCTCGGAGCCGAGCTGGCGTCAGGTCGGCGTCTCGAACTTCCACCCGATGTCATCCCCCGTCGCCGAGCACCATTTCAGGCGTCTTTCCCAGGCGGCTCGGGCCGAGATCGAGGACGATTCGGTCGCCGTCGAGGCGCGTGCGGGCGAGGGCGAAGGCGACGTCGGCACGGGCCAGGCCGTCCTCACGCTGATCGTCGCCGCGCGCAAGGAGCTCCGGGATCTCCACGGCGTCGACTCGACCACGTGGCTCGAGGGGCTGCGGGCGTTGCGATCGCTGACGGCGCAAGACCTGGTCGCCCTCGACATCGTGTGGTCCCCCGCGGCCGACACGCGCACGTGGAGCCCCGCGCAGGCTGCGCGACGCTACCCCGCGATGCGTCCCGTGCGCCGAGCGAACACCGCGTCGGCAACGACCTGCTCGCACTGCCGCAGCCTGTACGACGCGGGGCAGCGGCAATGCCCGCGCTGCGGCGCCCCGAACCCCGCCGTGAGGTGACGGCGCGACCGTCGCGCCCGGACGAGGGCCGGCGGCGGCCGGCCACGTCCTCCGCTCAGGTCCTCCGTTCACGCCCCCGCGAGGGCCAGCGCGCGATCGACGATCGTCCCGCAATGCGCGAGCGCATGGTCGAGATCGAAGTGGCTCCGGATCTCCTCCGGACTCAGGTGGGCGCGGATGTCGGCATCGGCCTCGAGCAGGTCCGCGAAGGGCGCCTCGCCCGCAAACGCGCGCATCGCGTTGCGCTGCACGAACACGTAGGCGCCCTGACGGGGCAAGCCGCGATGCACGAGCGCGAGCAGCACGCCCTCGCTCGCCCAGAGACCGCCGGTGCGGTCCAGGTTGCGATGCAGGTTCTCCGGGTAGACGACGAGCCCGTCCACGAGCCTCCGGGTGCGGTCGAGCATGAACGCGAGCGTCGCGGTCGCGTCCACCGTGCTCATGCGCTCCACCGACGAGTGGCTGATGTCGCGCTCGTGCCACAGCGCCACGTTCTCGAGGGCGGGGATCGACGCGGCGCGCACGATCCGCGCGAGCCCGCACAGGTTCTCGCTGAGGATCGGGTTCCGCTTGTGCGGCATGGCGCTCGAGCCCTTCTGCCCCTTGGCGAACGGCTCCTCCGCCTCGAGCACCTCGGTGCGCTGCCAATGCCGCACGTTCGTCGCGAAGCGCTCGATGCCCGCGGCGACGAGCGCCATCGCCGTGTGCAGCGCCGCGTGACGGTCGCGCGGCACCACCTGGGTCGCCACGGGCTCGGGCGAGAGCCCCAGCGCACCGAGCGCGTCCGCCTCGATCTCGGGTGTGAGGTGCGCGTACGTGCCGACGGCGCCAGCGATCTTCCCGAACGCGATCTCGGCGCGCGCCGAAGCGAGCCGAGCCCGCCCACGCACGAGCTCCACGAGGTGCCCCGCGAGGGCGACGCCGAACGTCGTGGGCTCGGCATGGATGCCGTGCGATCGACCGATCATCGGCGTGCCGCGATGCTCCTGAACCCGCCGCGCGAACGCTGCGATGAGCGCATCGGTCCGCGCGAGCATCGCGTCGGTCGCCTCGACGAGGAGCAGCGCGAGCGACGTGTCGAGCACGTCGGAGCTCGTCATGCCCCGATGCAGCCAGCGCGCGGGCGACCCCGCGAGCTCCTCGACGTGGGTCAGGAACGCGATCACGTCGTGCCGGGTCTCGAGCTCGATGGCGTCGATGCGGTCGGGATCGAGCCGCTCTGCCACGGGCCGGACCTCGGCGGCGGTGCCCCAAGGGACGAGGCCCGCGCGCTCCATCGCCTCGCACGCGGCGAGCTCGACCTCGAGCCAGGAGAGGTACTTGCGCCGAGGGCTCCAGAGCGCCGCGAAGTCGTCGGGGGTGTAGCGGGGAATCATGGCGGCGGGACGGTAGCAGAAGGACCCTCGGCGCGGGCCCCGCGCCCTGTGACGGGCTCGAAAAAGCGGAAGGCCGCCGAACCCCTCGCGGGATCCGACGGCCCATCCTCGAGTCACCCGTGCTGAATCTTCAGCCGCGGAGCAGGTTCAGGGCGACCTGCGGTGCCTGGTTGGCCTGCGCGAGAACCGCGACACCAGCCTGGATCAGGATGTTGTTGCGGGTGAGGTCGGCCGTCTCGGCCGCGACGTCGACGTCGCGGATACGAGAGTTGGCGGCCGAGATGTTCTCACGGGCCGAACCGAGGTTCGCCACCGTGACGTTGAGGCGGTTCTGGACAGTGCCCAGACCGGCGCGGATGGTGGAGACGGAGTTGATCGCCGTGTCGAGCGTGGTCAGCGCCGTCTGGGCGTTCGTCTGGGTGGACAAGGAGACCGCGGCGCCCGCGAGCGTCGAGAAATCCGAGTTCTGGATGTTGAACGAGATCTGGTTGATGGAGGACGCGCTCGTGCCGACCTGAAGGGTCGCGTTCGCGGTGCCCGAACTGAGCGAACCATCGAGCAGCTTCTGGCCGTTGAACTCGGTCACGTCCGAGATACGGGTGATCTCGGCCTGGAGGGCCGCGTTCTCGTTCTCGATGTAGACGCGCTCCTGGCTGCCGAGCGTGCCGTTGGACGACTGCACCGCCAGCTCGCGAATGCGGGTGAGAACGCCGCTGATTTCATTCAGCGCGCCTTCCGCGGTCTGGAGCATGGAGACGCCGTCGTTCGCGTTGCGCTCGGCTTGGCCAAGCCCCCGGATCTGGGACTTGAAGCGCTCGCTGATGGCGAGGCCGGCAGAGTCGTCCGCGGCGGTGTTGATCCGCTGACCACTCGAGAGCCGACCGAGATTTCCTTCGAGCCGGGCCTGCGTCGTTCCGAGGCTGCGTTGCGCGTTCATCGACGCAACGTTCGTGTTGATAGTCAGAGCCATGGGTTTCTCATCCTTGAGAAATCACTTTGGGTCTTCCGGACCCACGGGGCGCCTCCTTGCGCCTGCGGTTTCAATTGACAGTCTGGATCGTTTCAGCGAGGCCGGAACGATCTTTTTTCGATCTTTCCTAAAGGTTTCAGAAAGCCAACGATTCCAAACACTTACCGCGCTCCCGCGACGACGGAACAGGGATGAGTCGACCTCGATCCGTCGTTTTCCATGGAACTTCACCCGCCCGCATCGACGGCGCGGACCCGCCCCGATCGACCGGCGAGAGCGCCACGTGCGGTCAGAGCACGAAGGGCAAGATCGCGCGGCGGCGGGGCGGATAGTCCGCGAACTTCTCGCGATACCAGGCGTGGTGCTTGACCGCGCGCGGCACGAGGTTCGACGCTGTGTAGAGCGCGAACGCGAGCCCCGGCAGCGACCACGTGGCCACCGCCCACCCCGTCCACTCGAGCATCTCGCCGAGGTAGTTGGGACACGACACGAAGCGGTACAGGCCGCCGTGGGGGATCTTGTAGCCCGACTCGCCGGGCTTCCGCAGCGACATCAACACCGCGTCGGCGTGCTGGTTGACAGCGAATCCGGCGAGGAAGAGCAGCGCGCCGAGGACGAAGCGCGGATCGGCGAGCCAGGTCGCGGGGTAGTCGCCGAGCTCGGAGACCCAGCGCGCATTCACGTAGGCGTTCAGCGTGTTGAACACCACCGCCGTGCCCACGATCGAGAGCGGCGTCGTCTTGCCCTCGGCCTTGATCCGGAGCGGAAACACGAACGTGCGATTCACGTAATGCATCTGCCAGAGGCCCATCAACACGAGGGGCGCGGTCTGCAGCGCGTTCCGACCGAGGGCGTAGATGCCGAGCCAGAGCGCCACCGCCGGCAGTTCCATCAGCACCCAGCCGAGCCGCTGACCGACCTCGGGACCCCACCCTTTGCGGGCATGGCGACCGTAGGGTGCGGTGATGAAGAACAAGGAGATGAAGGTCAGGCCTCCGAGGGCGATCTCGCCCCACGTGGCCAGGTTGTGAAGTTCGTGCTCGCCCACCCGCGGAGGATACCGGAACGGTTGAATCGAAACCCTCCCTTCGGCAGTCTACGGAGCGCGAAAGACGACATGACGAATCCCACCCGCTTCGCCCTCTCCGCCGCGTTCGTCGCGGTGCTGTGTGGGGTTCTCCCCGCCCCCGGACACACGCAGTCCCCGACCCCGGCGCCCGCCGCGCGCACCCAGGACGAGATGCGTCGTCTGCTGAGTGGCGCATGGCTTCTCGCCGTCACCGCGCCCCAGGCGCATCAGGCCGTGGAGCGCGCGATCGCGCGGGCCACCGGCGAGATGAACTACTTCCTCCAGAGCGTGGCCGCCGCCCAGCTCCGCGAGAAGACGCCGGTCAACGAGCGCATCGACCTCGGGTTCGCCACCACGGGACACATCACCATCGCGTTCGATCAACGGTTCACGTACACGACCCGCCCCGGCGTGGGCCAGGACTTCCGGCTCGACGACGGCAGCGACGTGAACATCACCCAGTTCTTCCGCGACGGTCACCTCGAGCAGGTGTTCCGCACGACGCTCGGCAACCGCTGGAACGTGTACACCCTCTCGCCGGACGGCCAGACGATGACGGTCGCCGCCACCCAGCAGGGGCCGATGATGCCCGCGCCGATGCACTTCACGCTCGACTACCGCAGGGGCACCTGAACCCGCGCGACGCCGAGGGCAGGACGCGGCGAGGACGCGCTCGTGGCGCCGAGCGCGCCTCGGCTCTCAGTAGCCCGAGGGGGCGCTCGGACAGCCCTCGCAATCGTCGGGCGAGAGCGCGACGCCGTGCGCGCGGTCGCGCAGACGCCCGAAGATGACGGTCAGATAGTCCTGCACGGTCTGATGGTTCGAGGTCGGCGCCGCCAGGTGGTACTGGTACTGGACCTCCGTGAAGTCGGCCCCCTCGACGGCCGGCCCGAGCACCAGCGACCCCTCGATCACCTCGAGCAGATCGGAGCCGAAGGTCTTCTGCCATCGAGTCGCGGTCACGAGCGGCTGCTGCTCGGTGCCCTCGACCACGTCGTGACGCCACATCAGATCGAACTCGGGCGTCACGGCGAAGGTCGTGTTCGCCGTCACGTGCGTCCGGTAGCTCCAGCGGTAGTCCGTCTCGGTGTCGTACCCGACGACCCGGAAGGCCTGCGTGGTCGTGGGATCGCGCCCCGTCTGCGGGTCGCGCGCGGCCTGGAACACCGTGGCCACCGGCGCCTGGATGCACGCGCGTGCATGCACCGAGAGCACGTTCCGCCCCGACGCCGGATCGATCCACCGCCGGTTCGCGAAGGTCAGCGTCTCGGGGCAGGGATCGCTGGCGGTCGCGGGCGCGCGCACGGCCGCGTTCGGCTCCTCCCAGGGCTCGAGTCCGTCGGGAAAAGGCGTGGCGTTGTTGCCGAAGCAGCCCGTCAGCGCGAAGGCGAGGAGCAGCGCCTCGGCACCCCGGCGGAGGCCTCCGAGCGCGCCTTCGGCCGCGTTCATGCGCCCACCGCCTGGAAGTCCTCGCGGAGGATGGTCTCGATGCAGCGCTCCGAGTTGGCGCTGATGGTCCAGAAGGGGTTCGAGAGCGGGGTCACGCCGGGGATGAGCGACCCGTCGATGACGTACAGGTTCGGCTGTCCCTCGACGCGCCCGAAGAGGTCGGTCGTCTGTCCCATCACGCACCCGCCGAGCGGATGGAACGTGACCGGCACGCCCAGGCCGAGAGCGTCCGTCCCGTCGCTCCCTGCGTTCATCGCGTTGAGCCGCGCGACGACGTCGTTGGTGGCCTGCGTGGCCTCGGGATCGAGCGAGGGATCCCAGGTCGGCACGACCTTCTGCATCGCCTCGTCCCACACGAACCGGCCACGGCTGCTCGGGACGCCCTGACCGGTCCCGATCAGCGCCTGCATCTCCGAGCCGAGCGGCGCCGGGCCGTTCTCCATGGCGATCGGCACGCTGCGATCGAAGAGCATCAAGCAGGCGGGGCCCGCCTGGAACGCCCCGGTGTCCACGCCCACGTTCACGCGGGCGCGGATGTGCTGACCATTGTTGCCGAACCCCTGGCCGACCGTGTCGGGCAAGCCCGGGAGGCTGTTCTCCTGCTGGGCCTGGACGAGCAGCGCGTTCGTGTTCGCCGTGCCGGCGCAGAGGAACAAGCGCTTCGCGGAGAACGCGAGGCTCTCGAGCACGACCCCCGTCTCGTCGATGCGGTCGACCTCGACCCGGTAGCGGTCGCCGTCGCGGGCGACCCGCTGCACCCAGTGCAGGGCGCGCAGCGAGCACCGACCGCTGTCGAGCGCCATCTTCAGGTAGCTCTTGTCGAGCGTCGCCTTCGCGCCGCTGTTGAGGCCGAAGATGTACGA
>CAIKNO010000641.1 GCA_903828805.1 uncultured Sandaracinus sp.
CTCGAACACGTCGGCTTCCTGGGCTCGCGTCAGGTGCTCGAGCTCCGCGCCGAAGGCGCCGTGTGGCACCTCGGTGGCCCTGCGGCCCTCTTCGCTTTCGGCTTGTTCGTCGCGCTGCGGGGGCCGGCCGAAAAGCGCGGGGGATTCGAGGTCTGGGATGGCCAGCGCGTCGATGGGCCCCGCGCCCGCACGGGGCGCCTCGTGTGCGCGTCGGATCGCCTGGCGTTCACCGTGACGGGCCGGCTCGCGGCGATGGTGTCGGGGGACGACACCCTCGAGCTGCGTTTCGCGGACGTGACGCGCGTCGCGGTCCGGCGCACCGGCCGGTCGTCGCGGCTCGAGGTGACCTGCGACGGTGTCGAGTATGGCTTCGCGCTGCCCGACGTCGAGCACGCGTTCGCCCGTTGCAGCGCGGCGATGGCGGCGGTGCCGGCACCCTCCGAGCCGACCCTCGTGGAGCCGGGCGTCGTCCTCGACGCCGAGGCGCTGCGGAGCTTCGGGGATGGCCTGGCCCGCGTCATCTTCGCGATGCCCGTCGTCGTGCTCTCGGAGGCCTGGACCGCCGAGCGAGGCTGGCTGTGGAGCACCGAGCGGAACGTGCGCATCGAGGCCGGCTCCACCAAGCGGGCGATGGCGTGGCCGGATGTGTACGCCCCCGAGGGTGTGCCAGGCCCCGTCTTCTTGCTGCGCATCGACGAGGGCGCGGTGTCGATCATGCCGCGGGGCGGCAAGCCGGCGTCCGTCTGGTTGTGGGACCGGCGGCCCTTGCCTCCGCGGCGCGGGTCGGAGATGCCTCGGCCGAGCTCGATGGCGCCGCCGTCGTACTCGATCGCGCCGCCATCCTCGCGCCAGCGCAACCGACGGGAGTCCTACCGCGCGCCCTCGTTCGGACGCGGCCAGGCGGTGCTGGTGCGGGGCCGCGGGGAGCCCGACGAGACGGTGTCGCTCCACGACCTGTCGATGGGCGGGTGCGCGGTGCTCAGCCGCGCGTCGCTGGAGCGTGGGGCGCGGTGCACGCTCCGGCTCACGATGGACGGGCGCTCGATGCAGCTCGCGTGTCTCGCCGCGCACTCCGCTCCCCAGGCCGTCGGTCAGGTTCCGTGGCGGGTGGGGCTGCGCTTCCAGGGGCTGACGCCCCAGCAGAGCTCGGACCTCGGGGACGTGTGGATGTCGCTGCAGCGGCTCGAGCTCCGGACGCCGCGCGGCCCGTCCTGACGCGTCGCGGGCGGCGCGGCGATGGGGCCCGCGCCATGCCCGCGACAGGCGGCCGCCTGCGGCTCAGCCCGCGGCGGCGCCGAGCCAGCGCTGCAGGGGCTGGTTGATGGCGTACATCACGATGGCGGTGGCCACCGCGAGCCCCGAGAGCATCGCGAAGAACATCTCCCCCGACATGGTCGAGTAGAACGTCCCGAGGAAGCCGCTCATGTAGTTCCCGATGAAGCTCGAGAGGAACCACATCCCCATGAGCATCGAGACGTAGCGCTTGGGCGCGACCTTGGTGACGAGCGAGAGCCCGATCGGCGACAGGTACAGCTCGCCCATCGTCGCGATGAAGGTGGCCCCGAGCAGCCAGCTCAGCGCGCCGCGCTCACCCCCGGGCACCACGCGCGCCGCGGCGATCATGACCACGTAACCGGCGCCGAGCAGCAGGCATCCGATCGCCATCTTCACGACGCTCGAGGGCTGGCCGCCGAGCTTCTTGGGGCTCCGGTCCTGCCACGCCCACACGATGTTCAGCAGGGGCGCGAACAGGAAGATCATCAGCGGGTTGAACGACTGGTACCAGGTCGAGGGCATGAGCCAGCCGAAGACGTGGAAGTCGGTCCGCTCGTCGGCCCAGAGCTGCATGGTGTTGCCCTGCTGCTCGTAGACGCCCCAGAACACGATGTTCAGCGCGCAGAGGACGACGAGCGCCATCACCGCGAGGCGCTCCTCGGAGGTCATCGGCGCGCGGGCTGCGGCGTCCGCGTTCGGGTCGCCCGCGCCGGGGGCGGTCTCGGGCACGAGGAAGCGCTGGCCGAAGAAGTACACCACCAGGCCGACGGCCATCCCCACGCCGGCCGAGCCGAAGCCCCAGTGCCATCCCCAGCTCTGTCCGAGCGTGCCGCAGAGCAGGGGCGCGAAGAACGCGCCGAGGTTGATGCCCATGTAGAAGATGGTGAACGCGCCGTCGCGGCGCGGATCGCCCTCGCCGTAGAGGCGACCGACCTGCGTCGAGATGTTGGGCTTGAACGCGCCGTTGCCGAGGATGAGGAAGAACAGGGCGACGAAGAACAGGCTCTCGATCGCCATCAGGAAATGGCCGATCATCATCAGCGTGCCGCCGAGGTACACGCTCTTGCGCTGGCCGAGCACCCGGTCGGCGAGCAGGCCGCCGAAGAACGGCGTCAGGTACACGAGGCCGGTGTAGAGGCCGTAGACCTGCGACGAGAGCTGCTGGACGTTCTGGTTGCCGAAGACCGACACGATGGTGTCGCGGATCGCCGTGAAGCCGAGCGTGGAGCGCGAGCGCGCGTCGTCCACGAACAGGTAGTTCGTCATGTAGAGGACGAGCAGGGCGCGCATGCCGTAGTAGCTCATCCGTTCCCACATCTCGGTGAAGAAGAGGACGAAGAGCCCGACCGGGTGCCCGAGGAAGGTCCTGCGCGCCGAGGGCGGCAAGTGGTCGAGCGAGGTGTCGGTGGAGGCGGGGGAAGTGGTCACGGCGCGGGTGTCTCCGGAAAAACCAGCGGCGGACACTACCAGACGCGTTCCTCCGCCCGCCAGCGATGCCCGCGGCGCGAAGGGCCCGGCGTCCGCTTCGGGCCGTGGTCGGGGGTCCCGCGCGCGATGCGTGCGCGCGGTCGGACCGTCACGGCGTCCCGGGACGGCGGTTGCTCCGGCTCGGTCCGGGGGTCGCGGGCGTGCCCGCAGGCGGCGTCGGACGCGGCTGCGTCGGCGGACCCCACGGCGAGATGACGGTGCCCGGCGGGGTCGGGCGAGGGGGCGCGAAGGGCAGCACCTGAGGCCGCGGCAGGGGCCGGGGCGTCGGGAGCCGGGGCGCGGGCGGCAATGAGGGCCACGGCTGGCTCGGGGGGCGGGACCACGGATCGAGCACCACGGGCGGCGTCGGCGCGGGACGCGTCGGCCTTCGGGGCTCGGGCCGGCCCGCGCGGGGTCCGGGTACGCCCGGGTTCCCGGCGAGGGCGACCGCGGGCCCGGCATCGGTGGACCCGTCCGGATCGGGCGGGGCCGCGGCCGGCTGCAGGACCGCGTGCAGCACGACCGCGCCCGCGTTCAGGGTCGTCTGCACCTGGGTGTCGGCGTGGCCCTCGCGGCGAAGCGTGAACGTCGCCGGTCGGCCGATCTGCCCAGGGCCGAGCGAGAGCGCGAACATCGCGGGGGTCGTCCCGAGGAGGGTGCCGTCCGCGTCGAGCACCGCGGCGCCCGGCGGATTGCTCAGCACGGTCAGCGCGGCGGTCGCCGTCGCGGCATCGACGGCCTCCGAGGGGCCCGCGCCCGGCGTGACCGAGAGCGCGTAGGCGAACGCGCCGTTCGACGCGAGCGCGGCGACGTGCACCGCGTAGTCCCCGGCGTGCTCGAGGGTGACGTGGGGCGCATGCCCCGCGCCCTCGTCGCTGTCGCAGCGCACCTCGCCGTGACCCGCGACGGCGAGGGCGAGGGGGCCTTCCGTGGAGCGCGCCGTGAGGGTGAAGGGTCCCCCCGAGGCGAGGTGCAGCACGTGCTCGGGGACGTCGGGATCGAGGAAGCCCGGGCAGCCGGGGGAGAGCCCCTCGGCGCCCGCGACGGCGTGCGTGCGCCCCGAGAGCGTCGCGCGGGGCGCATCGGCCGAGACGGCGAGCTCGCCGTAGCGCGGCGCCGACGGCGCCCCACAGCCCACGGCGAGCGCGGCCATCCCCACACGGGCGAGCATTCTCGGCGACTTCATCGGGGCATTCCCTGGCTCCAAGACAAGCATGGAAGCATGGACCCGGCGACGTCCCCGAACCGTGGTCGTGTCGCAGCGTGCCCCGGCAACCCCGGGGTTTCTGGTGTCGGGCCCCGGGTTCGGGCGATACTCCGCGCGACGTGATGGCTTCGAGACACGAACGTCGGGCGGTGCGGTGCGTGGCGGTGGCCCTGTGGCTGTCTCTGGGGCTCGCAGGTGCTGCGCCACTCGAGGCGCAGGCGCCCACCGCACCCTCGCGCGCGACGTCCGAGGCGGCGGTCACCGAGGCGCGCTTGCTCTTCCAGGCGGGCAACGCGGCGGCCGATGCAGCGCAGTTCGCGGACGCGCTGGTGCATTTCACCCGCGCGTTCGAGCTCTCGGGCAATCCCGCCGCGCTCTACAACGTGGCGCGGACCCTGCGCGCCCTGGGACGGCACCTCGAGGCCCGCGATGCGTTCGACCGCCTGCTCACCGAGCACGTCGTGAGCGAGGCCACGCGGGCCGAGGCCACGGCCCTTCGCCAGGAGGAGGCGCGGCGGATCTCGACGCTCACGTTGCTCGATCTTCCCGGGCCCGGGGTCGACCTGGCGCTGCGCGTCGATGGGACCGGGCGCCCCGATCCGGGCGGCAGGCCGCTCGTCCTCGAGCTCGATCCCGGCGCGCACGGTCTGCTCGTGCAGCGGGAGCACTTCCGGCCTTTCACCTGGGACGGCGTGCTCGGCGAAGGACAACGCGAGGCCGTGCGGGTGCAGCTCGAGCCCGAGCCCACCGGCCGCACGCTCGCCGAGGAGCCGCTCGTGTGGATCGTCACCGGCGTGGTGTTGCTGGCGGGGGGCGCCGTCGCGGGGGGGCTGCTCTGGGAGGACGCGCAGTTGAACCCCGGATCGACGAGGGTCATCCGTCTATGAGCCGCAGGTCCGCGTGGTGCTTGGCGTGGGTGGCCCTCGGGGCTGCGGGGTGCGCGCAGAACGCCGTCCTCGAGGTCGAGCTCTCCATGCCCGCCAACCCCGCGGGAGATCCGCTGCGCTTCGCGTACGTGCAGGCGCAGTCGTCGGACACGGTGTCGTTCGACGAGACCTGGGCGGGACGCGATCTGCTCGGCGTGCCGCTCGGGAGCGAGCCGACGACGGACGCCCTCAGCCTCGTGGCCGACGACGCGGCGGTGATGCCCCGGGCGATCGGTCTGCGGGTGCGGTTCTGCGTCACCGAGGACTGCACCGGGCTCGGTGACGACCGCGCGCCCGAGGCGCGCTTCCGGATCGAGCGCGGATTCTACCAGGGGCGCTTCACGCGGCTCGAGCTCGTGATCGACGCGCTGCCGGTGCCGGGCACGCCGACCCGACGGGACCTCGGTCGCTGCGAGGTCGAGGGCTGCACGGTGGGCTCGACGCGGGACTTCTGCACGGCGAGCGGTGCCCACTTCTGCGAGGAATGAAGCCTCATGCCGACCGCGACCAAGGATCGATGCACAGATGCCCCGAGGCGCTCGACCCCGCACCGCGCCGCGCGTGCAGTGCCACGGTGGGCCGCCTGGCTCGGAGCCCTCGTGCTCGCCGCGTGCGGGAGCCCGGCGCGGCTGACGATCGACCTCAAGACCGACTACGTGGCCGGCGCCGAATTCTCGACGGTGCGTGCGGAGCTCTCGACCACGCCCTTCGTGGGCACCGCGCCTTCGGGCACCACCCTCGCCACGCCCACCCGGGAGACCCAGCGCTTCATCGACGGGGTGCGGGTGGCCGAGTTTCCGGGCCTCGCGAGGGGCCGGTTCTGGGCCCGGATCTCCCTCGTGTCGGCCGATGGCACCGTCGTGGCCCAGCGCGTCACGGACGTGCAGATCGACGGCCCGTACGCCCTCACGTCGGTGATCTCGCGGGATTGCGGCGGGGTCACGTGCCCGAGGGCCGGCGACGACCCCTCGCTCATCTCCTGCAACGGTGGCACCTGCGTCGATCCGCGGTGCACGCCGGACGCGCCGGAGTACTGCGGCGAGGGCGAATGCGTTGGCGATGCCGATTGCGTGGCCGAGGGGGCGTGCGCGCGGGCCGTCTGCGAAGGCGGTGCGTGTCTCTTCGTGCCCGACGACGCCCGCTGCGGGGCCACGGCACGGTGCACGGCGGCGTTCACGTGCGAGTCCCTCGTGCCCGACGCGGGCAGCCCGGCGGACGACGCGGGGCCGCCGTGCCCCGCGCGCGAGTCGGCGTGCGGCGACGGCGTCGACGAGGACTGCGACCGGCTCGTCGATTGCGCCGACCCGGACTGCGGCGGCACCGCGTGCGACGACGGGCAGCCGTGCACGTCGGGCGATGTCTGCGACACGACGGCCGGCGCGTGCGTCGGGGCGGCGGTGTCGTGCGTGTCCGATGCGTGCGCGGACCGCGTCTGCAACGGCACCGCCGCGTGCACGGTCACCCTTCATCCCGGCGTGGCGTGCCCCGACGACGGCAACCCGTGCACGACCGACGTCTGCAATGGGGCGGGCGCCTGCACGCACCCGGCGCTCCCGGGGCTCTCGCCATGTCCCGACGACGGGAACTTCTGCACGAACGATGTGTGCGATGCGTCCGCGCGCTGCGTGCACCCGCTCTGGGACGGGCGGCATTGCCCGTTCGGCGGGGTGTGCTGCGCGGGGGTGTGCGTCGACAACACCACCGACGAGGCCAACTGCGGGACGTGCGGCATCCGATGCCCGTCGGGCCGCACCTGCACCGCCGGGGCCTGCAACTGCGCCGGGAATTCCGAGTGCATCGGCGCGGGGTACGGGCCGCTGGCGTCCTGCTTCATGAACCGCTGCCAGTGCGTGTGCACCGGCAACCCGAACGACCGGGTGGAGTGCTTCGGCCAGTGCGCGGGGTTCGGGACCTGCGCACAGGTGGCCGACCTGAACTACTGTTACTACCCGTGAACGAGCCGCTCACCTTCGGGCGCTGTGAGCCCCTGTTCCGCATCGCGGCGGGCGGCATGGCCGAGGTGTACGCGGCGCGCATCCGCGGCGAGGCCGGCTTCGAGAAGCTCGTCGCGGTCAAGCGCATGCTGCCGCACCTCGCGGAGGACCCGACCTTCGTCGCGATGTTCCTCGACGAGGCGAAGCTCGCGGCGAACATCGTCAGCCCGCACGTGGTGCAGACCCTCGACCTCGGCCGCGCGAGCGACGGTTCGCTCTACCTGAGCATGGAGCTCGTGGTCGGCCTCTCGCTGCATGCGCTCTACCAGGTCGCGCTCCAGCGCCGCGAGCGCCTGCCCGTGCCCATCGCCTGCGAGATGCTCGCGCAGGCGGCCCTCGGCATCGACGACGCGCACGAGGCGCGCACGCCGACCGGGCAGCACCTGGCGATCGTGCACCGCGACGTGAGCCCGCAGAACATCCTCGTCGGGGCCGACGGTCGGGTTCGCGTCGTCGATTTCGGGGTCGCGCGCGCGCTCCTGCGGCAGTCGCACACGCAGACCGGGCAGCTCAAGGGCAAGTTCGGATACTTCTCGCCCGAGCAGGCGAAGGCGCGCGAGCTGGACCGTCGGAGCGACGTCTTCAGTCTCGGGATCGTCGCGTGGGAGACCTTCGCGCTGCGGCGGCTGTTCGTCGCGGAGAGCCCGCTTCAGCAGCTGTCGCGCGTGTGCGAGATGCCGATCCCCTGGCTGCCTGATCTGCGCCGCGACGTGTCCCCGGAGCTCGCGAACGTCGTGATGGGGGCGCTCGAGCGCGACCGGGACGCGCGGTATCCGACGGCGCGCGCGTTCGCGGAGGCGCTGCGGGCGGCGTGCCCGGCGCCGGTGCCCTCCCAGCAGGTGGCGGCCTTCCTCGCGTCGGTGGCTGGGCCCCAGCTCGACGAGCAGCGCGGCCGCCTCGAGGCGGCGCTCGCGGGCCAGCGGGTCGAGGTGCCGGTCCCGGAGAGAACGCCGAGCGCGGTGGGCATGCCGTGGGCCGGACGGACTCCCGAGGCGGCGGACATCGAGCGCGCGGAGCAGCCGACCTTGATCCGCACGCCGACGACGGCGCCCCCGACGACCGCCGCGAACCAGGCCCCGTCGTCCGAGGCGCGTCCACGCCAGGGTGCGGTGATGGTCGCGGTGGTCCTGATGCTCGGGGGACTCGGACTCGCGCTCGCGAAGATGCAGGCCTCCCGGGGGGACGGCATCACGGCGGTGCCGCTCTCGCCGGGGGCCGTTCCCGACGCGCTTCCCCTGCCCGTCCCGGTCGCGGCCCCGCCCGCGGTCCTCGAAGCGCCCGCGCCGGACCCGGCGTCGCCCGGGCCCGTGGGGCGACCGCGGACGTCCGCCCCGGCACGGTCCGGCCCGCGTCTCGCCCCGTCCGGGGAGGGCGCCGTGGCGCCGGGACCGGTCCAGGCAGAGCCTCCGTCCGGGCCTCCGACCCGCGACCCCGCGCCGGCCCGTGCACCGCTCCCGGTCCTCGCCCCGGAGCCCTCCTCGCCTCCGCCCCGGGCCGCGGTACCGGCGCGCGTCGCGGAGCCGACCCCGGTCCCTACCCGGGTCGTGCCACCCGGGCCGCCACCGTCACGCCCTGCGGGCCTCGCCGGCGACGACGCCTTCGATCAGGGGATCTGAGGTCCGCGCGGGGCCTCCGGTGCGCTCTGTCCCGGCAGCCGCAACACCAGCAGCGAGAGCAGGTAGACGAGCAGCGCGGACGCGAGCAGCGCCGTCCGGAGCGGCCACGGCACGAGGGCCGGAAGGCCCGGTGTGAACACCTCGGCGGGCGTCGCGAGGAGCCGTCCTCCGCCGAGCGCCGCGAGCCGGGCGAGGGCGTCTCGGTCGGGCCCGAAGGCCCGGAGCCTCTCGGGGTAGGGCGCCTCGTCGCCGGCGGCGGCGGTCGGCGCGGGGTCGCTCGGCATCCGGGCATCCACGAGCAGCGTGCTCGACGCGGGCAGCTCGGCTTGGAACACCCCGGGGCCGCGGGCTCGGAGTGGCCACGCCTCCAGGGCGCCGCCCCGCGACACGCGGACGAGGGGCGCGGGCACGTCCTCCGCCAGCGGAGAGGTGACGGTCAGGATCCGAAGCGCCGCATCCACAGGGTGCGTCTCGAGGTCGACCCGCGGCGGCTCGACCGTGCGGCGGCGCAGCATCCCGCGGGCCAGCGAGGTCCACAGCGTGCGGAACGCCGGGGACGTCCGGAACCCATCCGCCCAGGCCCCGGAGGTCGCGCCCGCGAACGAGGCCACCTGACCCGTCCCGCGATGCCAGTGCGCGAGCAAGGGCATGCCCTCGGTCGCCGTGAAGGCGACGGTCGCGCCGGGGCGGGCCGCGGCGAGGGCGTGTCCGGTGAAGGGAGGCGTGCCTTCGAACGAGACCCCGTCGAGCATCGCGAGGTGGGTCTGTTCGCGTGGGACGAACGATCCGGCGCGCGCCGCGGGGGGCTGTCGGTACGCGGCCTCGTCGACCATCAGCGACGTGAGGCCGGAGGCGCTCGTGACGTGGTAGCGACCGCGGCCGATCCGCGCGATCTCGGCGAGCAGCGCCGAGTAGGGTCCGATGGTGATCGTGGAGATCGACACGCCCCGGCCGGCGAGCGCGATCGCCGCCGCCGTCGCGGCTTGCGGCTCGCTCTCGCCGTCGGAGACGAGGATGACGTGATGCAGGTAGCGCGGGTCGCTCGACATCACCCGGTTCGCGGCCTGGATGGCCGCGGCGATGTTGGTGCCCCCCGACGGGAAGAGCCGCCGCACGAACTGCTCGACCACGAGGGCGTTCTCCATCGGCACCGGGGGTTGCACCGCGTCGGCCGATCCCGAGAACGCGACCGCGCCGATCCGCGCGTCGGGTCGGAGCGCCCGGACCGCCGCGACGCCGGGCCAGGGTCGTACGAGGTCGGATGGGCATGGCAGGCTTCGCAGGGAAGAGCGCATCGCCGGAGCATGGAGCGTGCCGCGGAGCC
>CAIKNO010000642.1 GCA_903828805.1 uncultured Sandaracinus sp.
AGACATCTTGACCCTTGTCGAAGTAGGTCGTTCCGCTCAGCGTGGCGGAGCTGGCGCTGCCGCGCGGCACGCCGTCTACGTACCAGTCATACGTGTACGAGAGCGTGTCGCCATCGAGGTCGGTGGCAGAGACCGCGGCGGTGAGCGTGTCGTTGGTGTAGACCGTGCTCGGGGTCAACGTCACCGTGGTGACTGTTGGCGCGGTGTTCGCGCCGGTGGCGGTGCTGCTGGTGATCGGCGTACCCAAATCTGCGCCGTCCCACGGAGTCACGACCACGTAGATGCTGTCGGCCTTCTTGAAGCGGTTGGGCAACAGGCTGCTGCTGGTGCTGACCATGCTGCCGTTGACGTACCAGTCATAGCTGTAGGTGATGCTGTCGCCGTCGTCGTCGCTCGCGGCCCCAAGGCTCACGGTGATCGTGTCGTTTTCGGTAGGCGCGACCGTGGAGAGCGTGACGCCGGTGAGCACCGGCGCAGTGTTCGCGATCGTCACCGCGCTCGTGACCGCCGTACCGCTCGCTTCACCGTCAAAAGGCGTGGCCGCGCAGGTGACAGCGTCGCCCTTGTTGAAGCTCGCGCCGTCCAGCGTCGCCGTCGTCCCGACCTCGGTGCCGTTGACCGACCACGCGTAGGTCCAGCTTTCGACGTCCCCGTCGGCGTCCGAAAATCCCGCCGGCAAGCACGTCAGCGTACTAATCTCGTAGGCGGTAGAAGGATCAATTGTTGCACGGATCGCGCGAGGCAAAGAGTTCGCGACCTCGGCGTCCGCCGAGACGAACGCCTCGCCGTCGTCAAAACCGTCGTTGGGTACGACCTCGACCGAGACGCGCTGGTGCTTGGCGAAGCTGCCGGCCACGAGCGTGTCGCTGTCGCCCGACTGCGCTTCGGTTCCGTCCACAAAGAAGGTGTAGGTGTAGGTGATCGCGTCGGCATCGGCGTCGTAGCCCTCCACAACCGCCACAACATCGTCGGTGACGTAGGGCGCGTCCGGCACCAACGTCACGCCGAGCACCTCGGGCGCGGAGTTGGCGATCTCAACCTCGGCGGTGACGGGTAGTCCTGTACCCTCAATGTCCACAGGCGTGACCGTGACGGCCCAGCGCTGGCCGTGCTCGGTGCGGTCGGCGGGGATGGTGTCGGTCACGGTGCCATCGCGGCCACCGTCCAGCATCCATTCGTAGTTCAACGTCACCGCGTCCCCGTCGTCGTCCAACCCCGTCGCTACCGCCACAAGGTCGTCTCCCGTAGCCGGGACCTCCGGGTTGAACGACACCGTCACCGTCGGAAGCGTGTTTACGATGTTCGTCGTCGCAGACGCCGCTTTGCCGTCTCCACCCCCATCGTTCGGAGTCACCGTGACCTCCCACTCCTCACCCCGCACCGTTTCGGCGGCCGGGACGGTGTTCGTCGTGAGATCGGTGCGCGGCAGGCCATCCTGCTTCCAGGAGTAGCTGTAGGTCACCGCGTCGCCGTCCGCATCCCGAGCCTCCGCGTCGATCACCGCGACGAGGTCATCGGTCGTACGCGGATCATTGGGCCCGATGCTGACCGTGGGCGCGCTCGGCGGTTGGTTTTCGATATCCACGACCGCTTTGCCGTCGCAGGCTTGGAGGAGGATAAACGAGATCGGCAGGGGCAGCAAACGCATGCAGACTCGGGAAGTTCTGCCCACCTTAGGCGCACTTTTCGGCCAACTCTGGCCGGCCGTCGGCAGGCCCCGCGGGCTGGAATGCGCAAGGGACACAGGCAAAGACAACGAGGACATACGCATCGAATCGCTCCAGGGCACGTCGCGCCCGATTGAGTGGAAGCCGACACCCTGCCACGCCCCGCTCGCCGATCGAGCCTGCTCCGACCTTCGTTCCCGCTCCGAAGCCCCGACGACGGGCTACCGGGGCGCGGTATGGGAACCCTCCGCATCGTCGACGGCGAAGCTCGCCGCTCGCTTCCGCTCGCCACCAGCACGTTGATCGGGCGAGGTGGTGCCTGTCTGGTCCGCCTGCGCCACCCCGCCGTGCCGCTCTACTGGCTCGAGGTGCGCTGGGCCAACGGCGCGTGGTCGTGGCGCGCGCTCGCCGCCGAGGCCCGCACCCGCGGTGGTGGCGCCTTTGTGGGCAGCGGCTGGCGCGCGCTAACGGCAGCCGGGGGACGCGCCCCGCGCATCACGCTCGCCGACGACGTCTGGGTCGAGCTGCTCGACGCCGGCCCGCCGAGGCCCTTCCTGACCGACGTAGCGACCGGCGACCCCGTGCCGGCCGAACAGGTGGACCACACGCTCGAGGTGCGCGACGACGCGATCGTGCCGCTCAGCGCCGAGGGCGACCCCGCGGGGGGCCTGCCCGACGGCGCCGTGGTGCGCGCGGGCGACCGCATGGTGCGCGTGCACATCCCCACCCGCGAACCCGATACTCAGGGCTCCCGGCTGGACCTCGCCGCGCCCGATCTCGAGCTCCAGATCGACGTCGAGGCGCTCACCGCCCGCTTCATGCTCGGCGACGCCGAGGTGATCGCCCGAGGCGCGTGCGTGCGCCTGCTCGACGTCTACGTGGCGGCGCGCGAGGCCGACATCCCCGCCGGAGGTTGGCTCACCCCCGACGATGCCCACGCCGCCTGGCTCGCCCGCGGTGGGCCGCCCGACAGCACGACGGCACGCATGGCCTGGGAGCGCTCGAAGCTGCGCGCCCAGCTCTCCCGCGCCGGCGCCACCGGCCTCGACGCCTTGTACGAGGTGCGCCGCGACGGCGACACCGTACGCACCCGCGTCCGCGTGTTCTAAGGAGGTTGGGGGCGGACGGACGGGCGGGCTAGCTCCGATCCCCGCCCGGTCCGGCACCGCCGTGGAACGCCCGTGGGCCGGGGTGCGCTCAGCGGGCGAGAAAGATCGTCGCCTGTATCCAATCGCTGACCTGTATACAGGCAACCTGTAGAGGGGAGACCGTGGTACGAGGCTCGGCGTGCACACCGACTCTCCGGACCCCGACACCCTCCAGCGCTTTGTAGACGCTCAGGAGCGGCGCTACGCCACGGCGATGGCAGAGCTCCGCGCCGGTCGCAAGGAGTCGCATTGGATGTGGTTTATCTTCCCGCAGGTCGCCGGCCTTGGGAACAGCGAAGTCGCGCAGCGTTACGCGATCGCGGACATAGACGAGGCGGTGGCCTACCTTGCGCATCCGGTGCTGGGCGCGCGCCTCGTCGCGTGCGTAGAGGCCTTGCGCGCGCACCGCGGCACGCCCATCCGCGACATCCTCGGTGATCTTGACGCGATGAAGCTCCGATCGAGCTTGACGCTATACGCCCAAGCGCAGGGCGGGGACGGCAGGGTGTTTGCGGCAGCGCTGCTTGAGTTCTACGACGGGGTATCGGACGGCCGCACGCTCGCAATCCTCAACGGGGGTTGAAGTATGCTTGTTCCCACTCGTGTTTCTTGACGTCGTCTGTTTCGATGCTGTCGAAACAGAGTGCTACCCGAAACGACTATGCTCCGCGCGGGGTGCGGGCCGCAGTTCATCGTCTGCCAGACTTGACCAATCTGGTCAGCTTCTCCATGCTGGAGCCATGAACCCCGTGAAAATCGACGACGCCAAGACCCACCTGTCCGAGCTCGTGCAGCACGCAGAGCCCGGCGAGGAGATCGTCATCGCGCGCAACGGCAAACCTACGGCGCGGCTCGTACCGTTGGCGGCACCCGCCGCGGGCAGGCCCGGCGGCTGGGAAGGTCAGGTGTGGATGGCCCCGGATTTGGACGAAGCGGATGCCACGATCGCAGCGTTGATGCTCCACAGCGACCCGCCCGAATGAAGCTGCTCGCGGCCAGCGCGCTCTTTCTTGGGTGCGCGCCGATTCCGCACGCCCATCCATCGACGCACCCGCCCATGCGCGTACACCCTGTACGGCATACTCAGCCGTACAGGAGTCATCATGTCCACCTCAGCCGCGCGCATCGAGCTCCGAGTCAAGCCGGCCACCAAGGCGATCATCCAGCAGGCAGCTGCGCTGTCTCAGGTCTCGCTCACCGATTTCATCACCGACATCGTGCTCACCCGGGCGCAGGAGCTGGTGAACGGGGTGGCCGCTCCCCCAACGCGTCAGCCCCGGCCCATCGGAGGTTGGACCTTCGATCTGCCCGACGGATGGGATGCGCCCCTCGATGATCTCGCAGAGTACCGATGAGGCTGCTCATCGACACGCACGTGTTGTTGTGGGCTGCGCTGGCTGACCCCCGACTCCGCGGCCAAACGCGCGACGACTTTGTCGACCCCAACAATTCGCTGGTGGTGAGCGTGGCGACGATGTGGGAGATCAGCATCAAGTACGCGCTCGGAAAACTGCCACTGCCAGTTCCTCCTCGCGACTTCTTCGCCAGGGAGATCGCTACCCGGGCCTACGAGGTGCTCGACATCCAGCGCCCGCACGCAGAGCGTCAGGCCGAGCTCCCCTTCCCCGTGGACGGGCACCGCGATCCCTTTGATCGACTGCTCGTCACCCAAGCCATCGTCGAGGGCATTCCGCTGCTGTCCGGCGACCCTCGCCTCAACGCCTACACAGCCTATGGACTGGTGATCCGCCCATGACCCCCACATTACAACGCCTCGCGGCGGCGCACGCGCTGCTGCCGGTGCGACGCACCGAGCGACTGGTGCTGCGCCCGTGGCAGGAGGCCGATCGGGCCGCGTTCGCGGCGTTGAACCAGGAGGCTGAGGGCGGGGACGCTGACGGTGGGGACGCTGAGGGCATGCAATTCCTGCCGGTGTTGGACCGCAGCGAGTCCGACGCGCGCATCGATCGCCTGCGCCTCGCGACGGCGCGGCAGGGTTTTGGCGTGTTCGCGGTCGAGGAGCGCGGCTCCCGCGCTTTCGTCGGCATGATCGGGCTTGAAGTACTCGCCGGAGGTCCAGAATCGCCGCAAGCGGCGACCGTGCACCTCGTCTGCCGGTTTGGGCGCGCGTGGTGGGGGCGCGGACTCGCCGCAGAGGCCGGCAGCGACGTGCTCAGCTGGGCCTTCGCCGTGCTTCGGCTGCCCGACGTGGTCGCGCACCCCGCGCCCGGCGACACCCGCGCGGCCCGCTGGCTGGAGCGGATCGGCATGAGCGGCGATGCGCCAAGCGCAGCCGAGCCCATTCAGCCCGGCGGCCTCCGGTACCGGATCGCCGCCCCGATCACCGAGGCCGCGCCGGCTCCCGCGCCCGCTCCGGCTCCCTCAGCCGCTGCTCAGGCCGCTCCCACGCCCCCCTCCCCCGAGCGGCTCCCTCAAGTCTGGATCGACGGCGACGGCGCGCCCCGCGTCATCAAAGACATGGTCTGGAAAGCCGTGCAGCGCGGGGCCATCGCGGTCACCATCGTCGCGAACCGCCCGCTCGTCGTGCCCCGGCACCGCAACATCCGCACCGCGGTGGTCGCGCATGGCTTGGACGTCGCGGACGACTGGCTGGTCGCCCACGCCGGGCGCGGCGATCTGGTGATCACCTCGGACGTGCCGCTCGCCGCCGAGCTGGTCGCGATCGGCGCGGAGGTGCTCAGCCCGCGCGGCGAGTGGTTCACGCCGTCCAACATCGGCGAAAAGTTGAGCCTCCGCGACTACTTCACCGAAGCGCGAGCCTCAGGCGTGATCGAAGGCGGTGGGCCCGCGGCCTTCGACGAGCGCGCCAAGCGCGTGTTCGCCAACGGGCTGGACAGCTGGATCCAACGCGCAAGCAGCGCGCTCCGGAGCTCGGCGGGCGCTACGTAGAGTGCGGGACATCGCCGAGCTCTGTGCCCTCGCGCAGCCGCTGCAGGTAGCCCTCGTAGGCGAAGGATCGATCCCGTCGTCTCCCAGTGGTCTCCACCAAGACTCCCGCCTCAATTAGGGTGTCGATGGCGGGCAGTCGCGTTCGGCGTGTCCAGATGCTGGGCGGGGGCGGGCCTTCGCCCGTGGTCGGGATATGGCTCCCTGAACAATGAGGCTCCCATGACCGCTCGGACGATCACCCTGGCTGCCGCTAAGCGGGATCTCGACCGGGTGTTGAAGGCTGCTCAGGAAGGGCCAGTCTCGCTTACCGATCGGGGCCGAACGGTCGCCGTGGTCACTCTGGCCCAGCGGGTGCCGTTCGGCTGCATGGCGGGTACAGGCCACCAGAACGTCGAGGACATCGTCGGCATCGACACATCTGCGGACTGGGGACGCCTCGGCGAATGAACAAGCCGATCCTGCTCGACACCCATGCCTTTCACTGGCTGGCGCTCGGTGATGAGCAGTTGCCCGTCCGCCTGCGCAGCGCGGCCGTCGGCGCGCCACTTTACGTGTCCGCCGTCGCCGCATGGGAACTTGCGATCCACGTTCGCAATGGCCGCCTCACCTTCCTTCCGACGCTCCCGGTCTGGTTCGAACAGGCTCTTGTCGCGCTACCCGCGAAGGTCGTCCCGCTGACGCATGAGATCGCGTTTCAGGGTGAGGCCCTCCCCGCGTTCCACGGCGACCCTGCAGACCGGTTCCACGTCGCCACAGCCCTAGTCAATCGCTACCGTCTCATGACCGTCGACGGGAAGATCGAAGCCTGGGCAAAGAAGGGCCCTGGGAAGGCGCTCGGGCTCACCATCGTCTGACGGGACATCCCGCGAGCCTCGCCTCCGGTTTCTCTGCGCATGGCCCCTCCCAAAGGGAGACAGTTAATAACGTGATCGTCATTAGCGCGTGAGGCTGCGCACGAGAACGTTCGTTGCGAGCTCTGCGGATGCGGAGAAGGCGGAGCGGCGGGCGCGGAAGCGGGTCAAGGCGGGCAAGCCCTGCGCGCCGGCGCGAGCACTGCGAGCGCAAACGCCGCAAAGGCGTTTAGGCGGCGTAGCCCGCCCCCGGAGGTTGCCCGGCAAGGGCGACCGTGAGGGGGCGGAGCTGCTGAAGCGGGTGTTCGGCTTTGCAAGAAGCCGATGAAGCTGCGGACGATCGGGGTGCGCGCGCCGGCTATCGTGCAGATCGTGGCGAGCTTGACGCGGGGTTAGGGGCCGCTGGACGCGTAGGAACGAGGCGAGGTCCGGAGGGCGTAGCGCACGGGTGCAGGCGGGACCGGTCAGCGCGATGTTGTCCGCCAGCGCACTCCGCCCCTCCGGGGGTGGCATGTACCTGCACGGTTGCGGCACCCTTTCCGGAGCAGCTGGTCGCTCTCCCCTCGCAGCTCCACCGTGCACGCCATGCGTTCGAGGCGCCCTACGGCCAGCGGCGGCCGGAGGACGTAGCGGCAGAGACGTTCCAGCCCGAACCGGTCCTGCGGGGACCCGTCCTGTATACGGTGCGATCACGCGCGTTTCGTGAAGTTTAAGCTTCCGAAGTTCAGCAAATCAGCGGCGTGAGGTGGCAAACTTCGACGCTGCGAATGCAGTGAATGGTTGCGGTTACTGCGAATGGTGCCTAACCTCTCTGAAGGAGCAACCGATGGCCCTTGAACCCAGTCTCCCCTCCGACGCCACGGCGCATGAAGCCGAGATCGCCGTGCAAACCCTGCGCGGGGCGGCGCGTGCGACCGTCCGCGTGGAGCCCGATGGCTCCCCGGAAGCTGCGGTGGTCCTCCCCGCGCAAGCCTTCGACCTGCTCATGCGGATGCTCGCGCACCTCGCCAACGGCGACGCAGTCACGATCGTCCCGATCCACGCCGAGGTAACCACCCAGCAGGCGGCGGATGTGCTGAACGTGTCGCGACCGTACCTCATCAAACTGCTGGACGAGGGCAAGCTCGCCTACCGCAAGGTGGGGACGCACCGCCGGGTCATGCTTCGCGACCTCCTGGAGTTCAAGCGACACGACGACGCCGAACGGCGCGCGATCCTCGCTGAGCTGACGGCGGAAGCTCAGGCGCTGGGCCTTGGGTACTGAGCGTGGGTATCGTCGTCGTTTATGATGCCTGCGTCCTCTACCCGGCCGCGCTTCGTGATTTGCTGATCCGCATCGGTCAGGCCGGTTTGGTCGGCGCCCGGTGGACGGACACCATCCTCGATGAGTGCTTCCGGGCCATTCACCGAGAGCGCCCCGAAGTCCCCGAGACCGCTCTTGCCCGAACTCGACGCCTGATGTGTGCGGCGGTCCGCGACTGTCTGGTGACAGACTATGAGGCCCTGGCTGACAGCCTTAAACTGCCCGACCCCAACGACAGGCATGTACTGGCCGCGGCAATTCGCGCGGGCGCGCAGAGCATCGTCACGCGCAACCTGAAGGACTTCCCCGCAGATCGGCTGGCCGTCTTCGGCGTCCAGGCCCAGGATCCGGATGAGTTCGTTCTCGGGCTGCTCGGGAGCCAGGCATCGGCGGTAGTCCGAATCATCATCGAGCAAGCGGTCGATCTTCGGAATCCGCCGCGCACGGTCGAGGACGTGCTCGAGACCCTGGAGGCGAACGGACTCACGCGGTCCGTCGCGGAGATCAATGCGCTCCTGCGTGGCTCCTGACGCCGGACCTGCACAAAGATAAGCAAGAACACTGATTATGGCACTACTCGCCGCTCTCCTATCTTGCATCCCCTGTCCCGTCGGGACTGTGGAAACCCGGGAGTTTGATCTCGAAGCAGCTGAGATGGAGGCACTCCTGAACGACACCGGCGTCGGGGACTCCGCTGAGACGGGCGTAACCGGGGAAAGCGGATGTGACACTTACTGTCGAGCTAACGCGGCGATGCAGGTCGTTCACTCATGTACGATCGATCAGCCCACACGCAGACTCACATGCACCGGGGAAGTTGCATACAATTGTATGTAGTCGCCGAACTCCCGCAGCAAGATCATGAACCATGCGGGATGGGTGAATTCCTTGGCGCCGGCAGCTTGGTTGCCCCACGGACGCGCCGCATCAGGCGGGCGTGGGTGCCGTTCAAGAGGCGCATCGACAGGGGGGACCACGCGGATCGGCCAGCTCGGCGCGCGCGTAATGGAGTGCGTCTACGTAGTTGCAAACCTCTTCCACGTCGGCTGAGGGCGCCACCGGTGTCGCCGACGGCTCGGCGGCCTCTTAGTTTAGCCAGCGAGCTCCAGCCGCACGAGGGCCTGCTCCGCTGCGCGCAGCCGCTCGCTGATCGCGCCCGAGAGGTCGAGGGGTCGAGGGGCGGGTTCGCCGGTGGGAGAGGACTCGCCGCCCGCGATCGTGACTGCGTAGTGACCGGTTTCTCTGCGCGCGGGCAGCGCGAGCTCTGCGGGCTCTGCGGGCTCCGCGGGCAGCGTCGCGTCCTTTGGAATTGACACCGATTGACACCGACCCGCCCGCGCCCTAAGTCCTCCGGCATGGAACCCCTCGGCCCCCTCGAATCCCGCGTAATGACCGCCCTCTGGGCCACGGGCACGGGAACCGCGCGTGAAGTGTGCTCGGCCCTCGGCGAAGAGTGGGCCTACACGACGATCATGACGACGCTCGACCGCCTCCACAAGAAGGACCTGCTCCTGCGTCAGAAAGAACGGCTCGCGTGGCGATACCATCCGACGCTCGATCGCGAAGCCTTCGAGCGCGCCCGAGTGGACGCGCTCGCGTCCCGGCTCCTTGGGGAGCGGAAGGATCTCGGACTCGCGGCCCTCGTCGACGCGGCGGACGCGGCGACGCTCGACCGCCTCTCCGAGCTCATCGAGGCGCGGCGCCTCTCATGATCGCTACCGTAGCCGCGATGCTGGAGACGCTATCGGTGCTCGCCGTAGCCTCCGCGTGCGCGTCGCTGGTCGTCGGACCGGTCCTGAACGGCGTGCGGCGGCTGCCTGTGGCTCCGGCACTTCGGGCCGATCTGGCCCTCGGAGCCGGCGCCCTGCCTGCCGCTGCCGTAGCGCTTGTGGCCATCGCCATCGCTCTCCCCAGCGGGCTCGATCTCCTCGGGGTTCGCGCCGACCACTGCGACGAGCACGGCGGACACGGGCACCTGTGCCTCGCGCACCCCGCAGTCGCCTCACCGGCGCTCGTCGCTCTGGGCGCGTTGGTCGCCGCCGGAACGCTCCTTCGTGCGGGTCGCTGGGCGGCCGCGCGCTTCGCTGCGGCGCGGGATCTCGCTGATCTGCTCCGGCTCGGACGCGCAGGTCCCGACGGCGCGGACGTGGTGCGCGTCGACGGGAACGCGATCCTCTGCCACGCCGCCGGGGCCTTCTCCCCGCGGGTGTTGATCTCGACGCGACTCGTCGCGGGGCTCGCTCCAGAGCTGCTCCCCGCGGCGTTGGAGCACGAGCGGGCGCACGTTCGTCGCCGCGACGTATTGGCCCGGGACCTGATCTCCGTGCTCGGCCTCTGCGCGTGGCCGGGCGTGTCGACGGCCGCGGCAAACGCCTGGGAGGAAGCTGCCGAGGAGGCTGCAGACGCCGAGGCCGCCGAGCGCTTCGGCGGTCCCGTGCTCGCCCGGGCGCTGGTGGCGGTCGCGCGGATGTCCCTCGGGCCCGCCCCGTCAGCGATACCCCTCGACGGTGCCCGGCTGACACGTCGCGTTCAAGCCCTGCTACACCGCCCACCGCGGCGCCGCCCTGCGATGGCGCTCGCCTTGGCGCCCGCCGTGGGCTTGGCAATTGCCGGGTTCGCCGCAGTGTACGCCGACCCGCTGCACCACGCCGCCGAGACAGCCCTGCACGTGCTTCTGTGCGGTTGACGAGAAGCTACTACACGGAGTAGTAGACTCGATGCTGCGCCTTCTCCCGCTCCTCGTTCTGCCCCTCGCCTGCGGCGGGCTCAGTCTCCCGCATGGCCACGACCACGACGAGGGCGGCGCCCACGACGAGGGCGGCGGCCACGCGGAGAGCAGCGCCCACGCGGAGAGCAGCGCCCACGCGGACGCGGCGCCCGCGCGCCCCGACAACGCCGTGACGCTCTACCAGAACGGCCTCGAGCTGTTCATGAAGTTCCCCTCGCTCGTGGTCGGTGAGGAGTCGGCGCTCATCGCCCACTTCACCGACACCCGCGACCCGGCTAACTTCGTTTGGGTCACCGAAGGCAGCATCGTCGCCACGCTCCGCTTTTCAGACGGCACCGAAGAGACCTTCGCGGCGAACAAGCTGCTCCGCAACGGTATCTTCAAGCCCATCGTCAAGCCCACAAAGGCGGGCCAAGCGACCTTCTCGCTCACCCTCTCCGGGCACCCTGCGGCGGGAACGGTCGAGGTCGGCGAGGTCACCGTATTCCCGACGGTGGAGGCCTCCGTGGCCGGGGCTCCGCCCGAGGAGCCGGGCGAGCCGACTGTAGGCTACCTGAAGGAGTCGCAGTGGAAGACGAGCTACGCGACCGCGGCGGCGGCGCAGGGCAGCGTGCGAGCGGGGGTGAGGGCCACAGCAGAGATCCGCCCGGTGGCGGGCGCAGAGGCGGAGCTCTCCGCGCCGGTGGCAGGGCGGCTGCTCCTTCGCGAGCCGCTGTACGTCGGGCGCGCGGTAAAGAAGGGCGATCTCCTCGCCGAGATCGCTCCGGTCATCGACGAAGACCGCGCGGGCCTGGACGCGGCGCTGACGGCGGCCCGAGCGGACTTCGGCGTGGCTGAGCGTGCCGTCGAACGGGCGAGGTCGCTGCATCCCCAGGTCGTCTCCGAGCGCGAGCTGCGGGAGGCCGAGGCCGTGTTTACCGGAGCGAAGGCCAGGGCCGAGGCTGCTGAGTCGCGCCTCGCGGTGGTCCGTGGGGCCCAGTCGGGCGGCGCCGGGTCCTCCGGGTCCACGTTTTCCCTGCGCGCCCCCTTCGACGGCGTGATCGTGACCACGACCGCCGTGACCGGGCAGAGCGTGGGCGCCGGCGAACCCGTGGTGCGGGTGGTCGACCCGCGCGAGGTGTGGCTCTACGCCCGCATCTCAGAGGCGGACGCCGCCAAGGCCGCCAGCCCGATCGGCGCTACCTTTTCGCTGTCGGGAACGGACGAGGTGATCGACATCGCGACCCGCAACGGTCGGCTCATCTCGGTGGGCGCCGCGCTCGATCCCGCCACGCGCACACTTCCGGTGCTCTTCGCGCTCGACAACGCCGACGGGGCGCTGAAGCCCGGCATGTACGCCCGCGCGACCGTATTCACGCGCGAGAGCTCAGACGGCGTGGTGATCCCCGCGGCCGCGGTCGTGGACGACGGAGGCAAGCCGACCGTCTTCGTCATGGACGGTGGGGAGTCGTTCTTCAAGCGGGTGGTGCGGCTCGGCGCCCGCGATGGGGACCGCGTGCAGGTGCTCTCCGGCGTCGCTGAGGGCGAGCGCGTCGTGAGCATCGGCGCGTACGAGGTCCACCTCTCCACCGTGTCCGGGGCGATCCCCGAGCACGGTCACGCCCATTAGGAGGCTACGTTGAACCGCCTCATCCGCTGGTCCATCGACCACCGCTTCCTCGTGTTGGTCGCCTCCGCATTGCTCTTGGTGTGGGGGCTCGTGGTCGCGCGGCGCATGCCCGTAGACGTGTTCCCGGACATCACCGCCCCGACCGTCACCGTCGTCACCGAAGCGCACGGGCTCGCGCCGGAGGAGGTCGAGACGCTCGTCACCTTCCCGATCGAGACCGGCGTGAACGGCGCCACCGGTGTGCGCCGGGTGCGCTCGGCCAGCGGCGTCGGCATCTCGATCGTGTGGGTGGAATTCGACTGGGGCACCGACATCCGCGACGCGCGGCAGGTCGTGAACGAGAAGCTCCAGCTCGTCGGCCCGCAGTTGCCTCCCGACATGCCGCCCCCGACGATGGCGCCGGTCTCCTCGGTGATGGGCGAGATCCTGTTCTTGTCGGTCGCGTGGAAGCAACCAGCGACCGACGACGCCGGGAAGCTCGAGCAAGCGATGGTCGCCCGGACCACCGCCGATCAGGTGCTCCGCAAGCGCATCCTCGCTGTGGCGGGCGTCTCCCAGGTGGTCCCCATCGGCGGCGCTGTGAAGCAGGCCCAGGTGCACCTGCGCCCGGAGGCCCTCGCGGCCTACAACGTGAGCTTTGAGGCTGTGGCCCACGCCTTACGCGCGGGCAGCGCCAACGCCTCCGGCGGGTTCGTGTCCGAGAACGGCCAGGAGCTGCTGCTCCGTGTGGTCGGGCGCGCGGCGGACGTGAGCGACATCGGCGCGACCGTGGTCGACGTCCGCAACGGCACGCCGATCTACGTCCGCGACCTCGCGTCCGTGGAGATGGGCCCGAAGGTGAAGCGCGGCGAGGGCTCGTCAAACGCGAAGCCCGCGGTCGTGCTCGCCATCATGAAGCAAGCCGAGGCGAACACGCTGGACTTGACCGCGCGCATCGACGGGATGCTGGACGAGATCGAGCCCACCTTGCCCGAGGGCATCGTCGTCGACCGGCAGGTCTTTCGCCAGTCGGACTTCATCTCGTCGGCGGTCGACAACGTCTCCGAGGCGCTCCGTGACGGCGCGATCCTCGTCGCGGTGATCCTGCTGCTGTTCCTTGGGAACTTCCGCGCCGCAGCCATCTCCCTCGCCGCGATCCCGCTGTCCCTCGTGGTGGCCGTCCTCGTTCTGGACCAGCTCGGCATCACGCTCAACACCATGACGCTCGGCGGCCTGACCATCGCCATCGGCTCGGTGGTCGACGACGCGATCATCGACGTCGAGAACGTGTACCGCCGCCTTCGGGAGAACGCCGCGCTGCTCGAAAACCAACGGCGGGCCTTGCTCGATGTCGTGTACGACGCCTCGGTGGAGGTCCGCACCTCCATCGTGTTCGCTACGCTCATCATCATCCTCGTGTTCCTGCCCCTGTTCTTCCTGTCGGGCGTCGAGGGGAGGATGCTCGCGCCGCTCGGGCTCGCCTACATCGTGTCCATCGCGAGCTCCTTGCTGGTCGCCATGACGCTCACCCCCGCGCTCGCCGCGATGATGCTGCCGAAGTCGGCGGCGCTCTCCCACGAGAGCCGCGTCATGGGCTGGCTGAAGCGCGGGTACGCGCCGGTGCTGGATGGCGCGCTGCGGCACCCCTATGCGGTGCTGTCCGCGTCGGGGATCGCGCTGCTCGCCGCGCTCGCGGTGCTGCCCTTCCTCGGGCGGTCCTTCCTCCCCGAGTTCAAAGAGGGCGCCCTCACGCTGAACGTCGTCACGCTGCCCGGCACATCGCTGGAGGAGTCGGACAAGCTCGGGCGCCGCGTCGAAGAGGCGCTGCTGACCTTCCCCGAGGTCGCCGGCACGGCGCGACGCACCGGCCGCGCTGAGCTCGATGAGCACGCGCAGGACGTGAACGCCGGAGAGCTCGACGTCCGCCTCGATCTGTCGCGCGGCGAGCGGGACCGGGAGACGTTCCTCGCGGACCTGCGAAAGGGGCTCGCGCAGATCCCCGGAGCCAACATCACCGTCGGCCAGCCGCTCTCGCACCGCATCGACCACATGCTCTCCGGATCGCGCTCGGCGATCGCCATCAAGCTCTTCGGGGACGACCTCGGGACCTTGCGGCAGCTCGCCGACCAGATCGCCGCCGCGGTGCAGACCGTGCCGGGCGCCGTGGACGTGGCCGTGGAGCAGCAGGTCGACATCCCCGCGATCGAAGTGCGGGCTGACCGCGAGCAGCTCGCTCGCTACGGCCTCGGCGCTGGCGAGCTCGCCGAGGCCGTGGAGCGCGCGTGGACGGGCGAGACCGTCGGGATGTTGCTCGAGGGGCAGCGCACCCTCGACATCGTGATGCTCCTCGACGCGCGGGACCGCGATGGCGTCGCGTCGGTGGCGGCCACCCCGATCGACACCCCGTCGGGCTTCAGCGTACCGCTCGGCTCCCTCGCGACGATCACCCGCGACGCGAGCCCGAACACCATCTCCCGCGAGGGCGTCGTCCGGAAGATGGTCGTCCAGGCCAACGTCGCCGAGCGCGACCTCGCCGCGGTCGTCGACGACATCCGCGCAAAGGTAGCGGCCGACGTGCCGCTCCCCGAAGGCTACTTCGTGGTGTACGGCGGGCAGTTCGAGAGCGCCGCCGAGGCGACCCGGACGATCGGCCTCCTCTCCATCGGCGTGCTCCTCGGCATCAGCGTGCTCCTCGTCATCGCGCTCGGCTCGGTGCGGAACGCGGTCATGACGCTCATCAACCTGCCGCTCGCGCTTATCGGCGGCGTGTTCGCGGTCGCGATGACCTCGGGGGTGGTGTCCATCCCCGTGCTCGTCGGTTTCATCACGCTGTTCGGCATCGCGACGCGCAACGGCATCATGATGGTGACCCACTTCGAGCACCTGCTCGCGGAGGGGAAGACCGTCGCCGAGGCTGTCGTGCAGGGCTCGATGGAGCGCCTCTCGCCCATCTTGATGACCGCCCTGTGCGCGGGACTCGCGCTGGTGCCGCTGGTGTTGGCGGCGGACGAGCCCGGCAACGAGATTCAGGCGCCCATGGGCGTCGTGCTCCTCGGCGGGCTCCTGTCCAGCACGGCGCTCAACATGGTCGTCGTGCCGGTGCTGTTCCAGCGCTTCGGTCGAAAGACCGCGGCCGCTCAGGTAATCGGTGCCGAAGAAACCCTACAGGGAGGTGGCGCGTGATCGTTCTCCTGTGCGGGCTCGCGCTCGCGATGACCCCCGACGAGGCCGTGCGCGCCGCGACGCTCCATGATCCGACGCTCGCCGGCGCCGACGCGGAGCGGATGACCGCGCAAGGGGCGCGGCGGTCGGCGACCTGGCTCAGGTCAAACCCGGAGATCGAGCTCGGCGCCGACGCGGGTGGACAACGTTTCGAGGCGTCCGTGACGCAGGATGTTTCGCTCTCGGGCGCGGGGTTCGCAGACGCGCGGAGCGGTCGGTACGGCGTGGACGCAGCAGAGGCCGGTCTGGTTCGTGCCCGCCTCGTCACGGCGGCAGAGGCGCGCCGAGCGTGGGCCCGGCTGGCGGCAGCGGACGGCGGTCTGCGGGCTGCGGAGCGTGAGAAAGCGAGCGCGAAGACCGTGCGCGGGGCGACGGAGGCCCGACGCGGGGCTGGCGAGGCGTCGGACCTCGAGCTCGATCTCTCGCGGTTGGAGGAGGCGCGCGGCGTCGCTGCTTGGCTCCACGCGATGGACGAGCGGGCCGACGCACAGGCCTCGCTCGCCGCCCTGACGGGTGACCCGACCGCGACGGCGGAAGGAGATCCCCTCGAGGCGGTGCCGCCCGCCGGCGCCGGGAGCGTGCGCTCGGACGTGGTCGCAGCCGAGGCAAAGGTGGACGCCGCGCGCGCGGCGCTGGCCCGGGAGCGGGCCGAGGTCGTGCCGTCCGTGGGACTTGGCGCCTTCATCGAGCGCGAGGGCGACCGGACGCTCGCCGGCCCCGCCATTCGGTTGGCGCTGCCGATCTGGCAGCAGAACGCCGCCGGACGCGGCGCCGCGAAGGGGGAGCTCGTCGTCGCGGAGGCGCAGGCCAACGCCACGCGCGCCCGTGCCGAGGCCGAACAGGCATCGGCGGCGCGCCGCCTCGCGGAGCTCGGGGAGGCCGGCTCCTCGCTCGCGCCGGGGGTGGACGCCTCGGCGGAATCGGCCGCCCGGGCCATCGAGGCGGGTGTCGCGAGCGGACAGATCGATCCCGTCGAGGCGGCCCTGCTACGGGCCCGTGTGTTCGAGGGCCAACGTGGCTGGTACGCCGCCCGGCTCGCGGAGGCAGAGGGACGGATCGACGCGGCGTTGGCAGTAGAGGATACGGGGCTGCTCCCCCGCTGACCCTTCTGGGGGTAATAGGGTCTATGATCCACCGCCCGCCGCCAAGCTCCCTCGCCGACCTGCGAGCCCGCGCGGACGCGCTGCGCGGCGTGTCGTTGGGCGCGCTGGCTGCCGAACTTGGGGCGACGATCCCCGAAGAGGCGCGACGGTCCAAAGGCTGGATCGGGCAGCTTGTCGAAGCGGCGCTCGGCGCTGAGGGCGGCTCGCGTCCCGAGCCGGACTTTGCCGGACTCGGCGTAGAGCTCAAGACCATCCCGGTCGCTGAGAACGGGCGCCCGCGCGAGTCGACCTTCGTGTGTACTGCGCCGATCGAAGGCGCTTTTGAGGGCTCGTGGCTGGAGTCCCGGGTGCGCCACAAGCTCGCGCACGTGCTGTGGGTGCCGATCCACGGGGATCCGGATGGCGCGCTGGAATTGCGCACGATCGGCGTCCCGAAGCTGTGGACGCCGAACCCCGACGAGGACGCCGCGCTCGCCGCCGATTGGCTGCTGCTGTCGGAGCTGATCGCCGGCGGAGAGCTACACAGGATCAACGCCCGTCTTGGCGCGGTGATGCAGCTGCGTCCCAAAGGCGCGAACGCCGCCGACTACGCGTGGATGATCGACGACGAAGGCGGCTGGGTGCGCGCCGTCCCTTACGGCTTCTACCTGCGGGCAAGGTTCACCGCGAAGCTGATCGCCGGGTAGCTCCGGCCCGCGTCCCAAGCGGATACGGGGACTCCATGCTCGTCGCTGTCACCTGTGATCGACGCCTCGGCCGCGCAGGAGCCGGCCCACGCCTGCGCCCCGGACGCCCGGAGGTGTGGGTGAGCGAGCACACCGTCGAGCAGCTGCGCGCCGTCGGGCTCACGCCGATCCTGTTGCCGCCGGGGCCCACCGATCTCGCCCGCGTGCTCGACGTCGTGGCCGGGGTGGTGATCACCGGCGGGGCCTTCGACATCCACCCCGCGCACTACGGCCAAGCCGTGACCGCGCGCCTCGACACCGTGGACGAAGGCCGCACCGACCTCGAGCTGCGACTGGTACGGGAATGTGCACTGCGAAACATCCCTTTGTTGGGGATCTGCGGCGGCATGCAAGC
>CAIKNO010000643.1 GCA_903828805.1 uncultured Sandaracinus sp.
CGCCGACCGGCGGCGGCGGCGGCGCGGGTGGCTGCTCCGGCGGCGCGGGCGCGGGCGGCGGAGGGGGCGGGGCGAGCTTCGCCGTGTTCATCGTGCACACGACGGCCCCGGCGTCGGCGGCGGCGATGCCCCGCGTGACCGGGAACGACCTCCGACGCGGGTCGGGCGGCCGCGGCGGCGATGGCGGCACGGGCGGGGGCGGCGGCGAAGGCGGGGCCGGCGGCAACGGCGGCGCGACCACCGGCTTCCTCGACAACTACGCGTTCTGCCTCACGGCCGGAGGCCCGGGCGGGGCCGGTGGACGCGGCGGTCACGGCGGTGGCGGCGGTGGCGGCGCAGGGGGCGCGTCGTTCGACGTGTGGGTGAGCCGCCCCGGCGGCGCGACCGCGGACTACTCGACGAACGTGTTCGAGATCGGCGCGGCGGTCGGGACCGGCGGCTCGGGCGGCGGCGGCGGCAACTCGAGCAACACGGCGATCGGCCTCGGCAGCTCGGGCGTCGCAGGCCCCTCGGGGCAGCTGCGAATCGGCACCTGAGGCGGGGCCGCGGCCGCCTCGCGCCGCACGCCCGGCTGGCCCCGGGCGCAGCGGACGCGCGACGCCGCCGTGGTCTCGGCGCGTCTCCTCGGATGGCGACCTCACGCCAGGCCCTGACGCGCCCCGGACGGGGGAGGCGAGCGGCACAGCCTTGCACACGCCGCGCGGGGCGCGCCCAGGACTTCTCGGGCGAATGATGGTTCACTCCCCCGGCACAGGCTTGCACACGCCGCGCGAGGCGCGCCCCGGACCGCGCCGACCGCACGCGGCGGCCCTCCAGGATCTCCAGCATTTCCAACATCCACGAGCGCTGGCACGCGGATTGTAAGGGGTCGGTGGGCGTGCGGGGCGGGCCTCGCCCGGATCCCGACACCGACACCGAGGAGCAGCGCGATGCGACGTCATGGATGGGTGCTTGCAGGTCTGGCCTCGACCCTCGCGGGCTGTCCGTTCCCGGACGACAGCCTGCCCCCCGATCTGCTCACCCCGCCCCGACCGGTGAACACCGCCTTCCTCGATCCGCGCATCGAGGCGGCACCGCCGGTGTCCCTCGCCGACGCGCCCCCGCCCATCAGCGGTGGCACCCTCCACGTGCTCTCCTCGGGCGCCATCGCCGTCGTGGCCGATCCCGACCGCGATCGGATCCTCACCGTCGACCTCGTGGCGCGCGCCGTCCTCGGCACGGCGACGTTGCCCGCGGATGCGGAACCCACGCGCATCGCCGAGGACGCCGTAGGCCGCGTCCACGTCGTGCTGCGAGGCAGCGGCGCGGTCTTCTCGTTCGATCCCGAGCACGTCGAGGACGGAGCGTCCCGCGCGGTCTGCACCAACCCGCGCGGCATCGCCTACGACGCCGACTCCGACGCGCTCCTGGTCGCCTGCCTCGGGGGGGAGCTCGCGAGCCTGCCCGCGGGCGGAGGCACCGTCACCTCCACCCGGAAGCTCGACCGCGACCTCCGCGACGTCGTCGTGCGCCGCAGCCGGCTCTTCGTCAGCCGGTTCCGCAGCGCAGAGCTGCTCGAGCTCGACCGTGAGGGACGCCTGCTCGAGCGCCATCTCCCCGCGACGACCGATCGGTTCGGTGACGTCCTCGTGGACACGCGCGACACGGTCGGCCTCGATGCGGGGAACGCGCCCGCCGTCGCGTGGAGGGCGGTGCCGGTCAGCGCGCCCCTCGGTTCCAGGGACGGGGACTCGGTGCTGATGGTCCACCAGCGGGCGTCGGAGGCCGAGGTCCAGCCCGCCCCCGGCGGATATGGTGCGACCACCGCGGACTGCGACTCGAGCATCGTCGAGTCCACCCTCACCTTCTTCGGCGCCGACGGCAGGGTGCGCGGC
>CAIKNO010000644.1 GCA_903828805.1 uncultured Sandaracinus sp.
TCCGGCTCAGCGTGATGCTCGGGGTGCCGCTCGTGGACCCGCCGCTCGTCGAGTGACGCGCGGACTCGCGGTCGGCGAGCACAGCCGGGCGGACCTCGACGGCTCTCAGCCCAGCTCGACGCGGTCGCGTCCGGCATCCTTGGCGCGGTACAGCGCGGCGTCGGCGCGCTGGTAGGCGACGTCCAGATCGTCGCCATTCGCCGGATTGATCAGGGTCGTCCCGATCGAGATCGTGACGAGCCCCGTGCCGCTGCCGAGGTGTTCGATCTCGAGCTTGCGGATCGCGGCCGTGAGCTTGTCGCCGAGGGCCTGGAGCTGCTCGGGGCGGTCCAGGTAGGCGACGACCGCGAACTCCTCGCCACCGACCCGGAAGAGGGCATCGCTCGCGCGCTGGAGGCTGCCGCGCAGGCCCTGCGCGACCGCGCGAAGCACCCGGTCGCCCGCGTGGTGACCATAGCGGTCGTTGTATTTCTTGAAGTGATCGACGTCGACGATGGCCAGCGCGAGCTTCGAGCCGGCACGCCGGGCCTTGGCGATTTCGCCCTTCATGGAGTCGTCGAAGTGGCGACGGTTGTACACGCCCGTCAGCGAATCACGCACCGAGACCGCGACCAGGCTGCGCATCGCCCTCGCGAGGAGCACGAGCAGGACGAGGCTCGCGAAGACGAAGAGCACCATGAGCCCGAAGACCACGGACCCGCGGAGCGCCCGGAAGGCCATGGCCCGCCGCGGCGTCTCGACCGCGACGAACCAGCCCGACGAACCCACGGGAAACACGGCGACCTCGGCGCCGCCGACGTCGAAGGCCCGTCCGTGGGGCGCAGTCGTCGGGTCGATCGGCCCAGGGAGCGGACGCCGCGCGAGCATGCTGTGGCCGGCGGCGTCCAGCAGATGAAAGAACGAGCCGGTCACGGCGTGGGTGTCGAGCACGGCCAGCAGGGTGGACATCCGGACGTCCACGCCGACGTCGCCCGCGTATTCCCCTCGCTGCACGACCCGCGCGTTCAGCGTGGTCACGAGCCCCTCGCCTGCCGCGTCCTCGTAGGGCGCCAACCATCGACTGACCGGCCCATCCGACCGCGCGCGCGGGATCCCCGACCGCTCGTAGTAGCGGTCGAGGAACGCGTGCGACCAGAGAAACTCACCCGCCGCGACGCGCGGGTACATGTAGAGGAAGCCTCGGCGCGAGATGTAGTACGCCCAGGGGACTTGGGCGTCGCGCCCCTGCAGCGCCCGCAAGTCCGCCGAGAGCGCGAAGGCCATCGACATCTCCCGGGCGGTCTCCGAGCCACGATCCGGCAGCGGCCCTTCGCCCATCAGGCTGCCGACGCGCGCGGGGTCTTGGCCGGGTGGGAGGCGCATCGAGTACCCGCCGTGTGCCGGCTGCGGCTCGAGGAACTCGACGACGTCGACGGTGGGCCGCACGCGCCCTTCGAGGAACTGCTCCGCGTGGCCGACGATCACCTCGACGACGTGCTCGCGGAGCGACATCTCGTGCGCGAGGGCGACCGCGGCCTGTCGGCCGGCGCCGAGGGCTTCGTTCGTCTGCCGCGCGATGGAGTCCTGCAGGACGACCACGGTGAACCCGATGGAGACCGGGAGCGCGACGAGCACCAGGGCCGGCACGGCCCATCGCAGCCGGTCGGCTCGTTCGGCCAGCGGTCGGCGTCGGGGCGAGGCGAACCTGAACATCGAGCGGACTTTCGAGGTTGGGGTCCAGGGCGGAACGGTGGGCCCGACCGCGGGCGGCATGCGATGCCGCGTCGGCCGACGAGGCCGGGCCGGGGACGGCCGAGCGTTGCGGAACGCTACCCAGCCGCGCCGA
>CAIKNO010000645.1 GCA_903828805.1 uncultured Sandaracinus sp.
GGGTGGGTGGAGACGGGCTGCGATCCAGAACCTACGGGCCGGGCCGTGACGGGCGCGTGACCGGCCCGAGAGGCCGCGCAGAGACGCGTTTGCGGGGGCATTTCGGGCCCCCACGGGGCGTCGGACCTCCGTCGCGCCCTGTCCGTCGTGAGGGGCGCGTGACCGGCGCGAGAGGCCGCGCCGAGAGGCGTTCGAGGGGGCTCCATGGGCGAGCTCGTCGGGGCGCCGCCCGTCCCCGCGGACGGCGCCTGATCAACGAGAGACGTTCCAGGTCACGCAGGCCCCGTGAGGGCCTCGCTGGGCGCGCCGCGCCGCGCCGCGATCCGCGGTCGCCTTGCGAGCGTGCCGCCTCGTCGAGCCGCGCGGGCGAGCCGCCTCGTCAAGCCGCGCGTGCGTGCCGCCTCGTCAAGCCGCGCGTGCGTGCCGCGACTTCTGCCGGATGTGGCGCGGATTGCGGTTGCGATAGACCGTCGAGATCCGGTCCTCCTCCACGACCACGACCGTCCCCTCCGCGCGCCGCACGTCCGCCTGATGACGCATCGACGGAGGGATGTCGCGCAGCCGCAGGACGTAGAACGTCGCGCCCGCGCGGTGCAGCTCCTGGCCCATGCCGATCGCGAGCTCGACGTCGTCCCTGGCGATCCGACGGCGGGTCATCTGCTCGGTCGCGTGACGGGTGATGCGCATGGCAGCGGACTCCGAGGCGAGGGTTGAACGGGACGGGCGGGGCCGGATCGAGCAGAACCGACGACGGGCGGACACGAGAGAGGCGACGCCCGAACGGGAGAGGCGCCCCCGGGAGGGACGACACGCGCCCCTCCGCGCCGACCGGGAAGGGCCCCCGAGCGGAGCGTCGGTGGCGAACTCTTCGCCCGCCAGCGGCCCGTCGACGGCGAGCGCTCCGCCCCGCTCTCCGTCCGCCGTCCGTCCCCAGAAGACGACGGTGGGTGGCCCGGACTGACAGCCTGCCGATCAAAATGAGGAGGGACGGGGGGCCGACGCCGGGCGCCTCCGGCCGCCGGATGGCGGAGCAGGCCTCCGGGCGCCCCCGGCTCACGCGTCGTCGAGACCCTCGTCGAGGCCGTGATCTGGGTCGTCGTCGTCCGAGTCGCTGTCTGGGTCGTCGTCCGAGTCGCTGTCTGGGTCGTCGTCGTCCGAGTCGCTGTCTGGGTCGTCGTCGTCCGAGTCGTCGTCGAGGTCGTCCAGGCCGAGCTCCGCCCGGTCGGCGGCGTCCGCGGCCTTCGCGCCCCGCTCGCCCTCTTCGATGTCGTCGGCGATGGCGCGCACGTACGCGGCGAGCGAGGCGAGCTGCTCGACGGTCGAGTCGCCGCACCCCCGGAACGAATCGGGCTCCAGCCGGACCTCGGTGCCCACAGCGACCCGGTCGTTCCAGTGGCCCCAGACCCCGGCACACGCCACCGACATCGCACGCCCGACGAGCGCCAGCTCGAACGCGCCGAGCGCGTCGAGCGCCTCCTGCACGGCCTCCTCGCGCCTGGCCCGCGCGCGCTTCCCCGTCCGGATCCGGAACCGCTCTCCCATGCGCGTTCGCCTCCGCCCCGAGGACGTCCGCTGGGCGTCACGACTGACGAATGAACCCGCGCCCGAGTCGCCGGCCGGGCCACGTCGGTCGGCGCCTGCGCGAGGCGAATGGCCTGGCTCGGCAAAGAAAGTTCCAAGCCATCCGTCGTGAACAGGCCCGGGAAAAACCTCTGGAGAAGGGTCGGACTCTCGGGTGAAGGTTTTGAAAACGTCTGGAGAAGGGTCGGACCCTCGGGGGAAGGTTTTGAAAACGTCTGGAGAAGGGTCGGACCCCTGGCGAACGGTTTTTCAGGACCGTCGGGGAAGGGTCGGACCCTCGGCGGACGGTCCCAGAAACGAACGGGAAGGGGCGGTGCTGGGGCGAGACCCTGGAGCGGTCATGGCCCGGGGCCGACGGTTGCGCGGCGCGCCTGTCGCGGTCGGCGCCTCGCGGGCGCGGGTCAAGGCCGGGGCGGGTTCGACTGGAGCAGGGCGCGGACCTCGTCGAAGCGCTCGTTCGGGACGGTGACCGTGAGGTTGTAATGGACGATGCGCCAGCGTCCGTCGCGCTCGTGACGGAGGACCCCGGTGCCGCGTGCGGGGCCGAGGTTGACGGTCTCGAGGTCCTCGTCGAACCAGGCGAGGTCGCCGTCGAGGCGGAGGGCTCGACGGGTGGCCCGCATGACCCAGCCGCGGCCCTCGGAGAACGGTCGATGCGCGTAGGCGCGAAAGGCGGCGACGTCCCAGCGCTCGGTGGCGTCGGTCCCGAGGAAGACGCCGTCGGCCGCGAAATGGGCGAAGTAGCGGGCCTCGTCGGACGCCGCGGCGGCCGCATGCCAGTCGTCGAGCACGGCGGCGACGTCGGCCTCGCCGGCGAGACCCGCCCGGGGCGCAGGACGGGCCGCGCCGCAGCCCACGAGCACGGAGCACGCGGAGGCGAGCCACGCCGCCGCCTGGGAGGAGGCCGACCCGAGGGATCCCCGGGCGGGGTTCGAGCGCGCGCGGCCGTGGTGCATCGATGCAGCGTGACACACCGGCGGGCCCGGTCTCGAGGGCGTCGAGGCCTCGTCCCGGGACGGCCGATCGTGTCGGTCGAGTCGGTGCCCGGTCCGGGGCGCGGCCACGTGGGCGGACCCCTCGTCCTGCCCGAAGAAGAATCCTGGCGCCGCGGAGACGGAATCGCCGGCGTCGTCCCAAGTACGTCCGGGGGGGCGAACGAGGTTCCCGGGCACCTGCGGTCTCGTGGGTGTCCGGGGCCGAGGGGTCGCCGGGTCAGCGGACTCGAGGAGGCTCCGGCCACCCGGGATGCCGTTCGTCGTGCTCAGGGGGACGCGGTTCAGGCGGTGCAGTTCAGGGGGCGCAGTCGGTCCACTGGACCAGGCCGTCCACGGGCGGGCTGACACACGCGGCGGCGAGCGTGTCCGTGTACCAGCCCTCGCTGCGCGTGCCGGCGTTGCGGCAGTCGAGGACCGCGCCGTCGCACGCGGCGTTGCAGATCAGGGTCCCGTCCACCGCGTACCAACCTTCGCCGGTGGCCGCGACCACCCGGCAGACGGGGGCGGTCCGGAGCGGGAGGCAACACATCACGCCGAGCCCGCCGCCGCAGGAATACCAGTCACCCCGGCCGACGATCCCCGTGCTGCACGAGCCGGGAACGACGGGAACGCACGTCCCACCGGCACCCACGCAACCCGCCGCCATGCCGGCGTCGCGGGCTCCTGCGTCGCGGGGTCCGGCGTCGAGGACGGAGCCCGCGTCGCGGGGTCCGGCGTCGGGCGGCCCAGCGTCGATGGAGATGCCCGCATCGACGACGGTCCCTGCATCCGCGAGGGTGCCCGCATCGGCGATGGAACCTGCATCGGCGACCGAGCCTGAATCGGCGACGGTGCCGGCGTCCGAGGGCCCGGCGTCCGAGGCGGTGCCGGCGTCGGCGCCTCCGCCCTCCGACCCGCAGCCGAGGAGGGTCCAAAGGGCGCCCAGGAAGACGAAGGAGACGTGTCGCATGAGCGAGGACGTAGATCGCCCGCCGTGTCGGCACAAGGCAACGGCCTCCGACGGGGAGGGTGCGGGCGTGGGCCCGCGTGGCGTGCGAGCGTCAGATCCCTTCGCGCTCGTTCGTGAACACGATCGGGTAGCGGACCATCGTCGGCTCCACGGTTCCGGGCGGCATCTCGAAGCGCATGTCGGCCGCGGCCGCGTCGAGGCATCCGACGACCCTTGCGAGCACGGCCGCGTCCACGGCGCCCGAGTGCCCTTCGAACGAGGCGTCGCCCACCTGTCCGAGCGCGACCGTTCCATCGGGACGAATCTCGAGATCGAGGGTCACGCGACCCGCGAGCCCGTCGTCGGCGCGGAGCGCGGTCTCGTAGCAGCGGCGGAGCGCCGGGAGATGGGCCCGCATCGCGGTCCGGATCTGCACGACCAGCGGCCTCGAGGCGGCGGCCGGCGCGCCGGCGTTCGCCCCGTCCGGCGTCGCGCCGAGGGCGGGTGCTGGGACCTCCTCCGGCGTGCGCGCGTTGGAACCGGCCGACGCTCCGGGCCCAGCCCCGGGACCGTCCGCCGCCGCCTCCGAGGGGGCCTGCCCCGCGTTCCGCTGGCGAGCCTCGGCCCAGTGCGCCGCGAGGTCCCGCTTGCCACCCGAACCGGGGTCGCTCCGTGGACCGAGGGTCGGGGTCGGGAGTGCATCGACCGGGCGGGTGATCCACGCCATCACCCCCGCCCCCGAGACGACGAGCGCGCAGGTCCCGAGGGCGACGAGGAGAGCGGGGATCGACGAGCGCGGAGGATTCACGGGTGGCCTCTAGTCCGCGCCGAGGGCCTCGCGCGCCTCGGCGATCCGCTGGCGCAGTTCGCTGTCGGGCAGGTCCCCCAGCAGCGCAGCGCCGGCCTCTGCTTCCGCCAGATGGGCCATCGCCCGGACCGGCTCGACGGGGGCCTCGCAGATCGCCCGCGTGGCGAGCACCAGGCAGAGCTGGTGGTGGTCGTGCACGCTGCGGAGCACCGCCTCCGCCTGGGACAGACATTCGAGGGCCTCGACCCGTCGGCCCGCGGCGACGTGCACCGCGCCGAGCTCGCCGAGCGCCACCCCTTCGACTCTCCGATTGCCGATCTGCCGGTTCACCAGGACGGCTTCGAGGCAGTTCGTGAGCGCGCCTTCGAGGTCCCCCTGCTGTCGGAGCAGCTGCCCGAGGTTGGACAGCGCGATGCTCTCCTCGCGCCGGCTTCCGAGCGCGCGGTGAAGCACCAGCGCGGCTTCGAACTGGGCGCGCGCTTCGTCGAAGCGGCCCTGAAGGGACAGGACGATCCCCAGGTTCCCGAACGACGAGCCCTCGGCGCGTCGGTTGCCGAGCGCCCGATCGATCGCGATGGCGGCCTCGTTGCGGGCGCGGGCCTCCTCGAGGCGTCCTTGCAGGAAGGCCGCGGCGCCGAGGTTGCCGAGGACGCGGCTCTCGATGAAGGGCGCGTCGATCTCCCGGCAGAGCGCGAGCGCCTCTTCACCCAGAACGATGGCCTCGTCGGGCCGGCCTCGCTGCCAGCTCACGACGGATAGCAGGTTGATGGCGTGGGCCTCTCCGCGGCGGTCTCCCAAGGACCGGCACAGGTCCCGCGCTTCTTCGAGGCACGCGGTCGCGGCGGGGCTGTCGCCCGCGAGCTGGACGGCGTCGCCGAGGGCGTTGAGCAGGGCCGCCCGCGCGGCCGAGCGCGGGGGCATGATCTCGCGGGCGATCTCGAGCACGGTGACCCCGAAGTGGTAGGGGCCACGGGTGACGAGCACGGCCCAGGCGGCGAGCGCGGTGTGGAGCGCGGTCTCGACGTCGCGCCGCGCGACGGCGCGCAGGCTCGCGGCGGCGAGGTTGTCGATCTCCAGCGTCAGCGCGCTCCGACGTGCGAGGCCGCCGTGGCTGTCGAGCGCGTCGAGGGCGGGCTCGAGACCGAACTGCGCGAAGTACTGACCGTGCCGCGCCTCGGCGGCGGCGCGCCGCCCGGAGGCGTCGAGCTTCTCGGCGGCGTACTCCTGGACGCTGACGAGCAGGCCGAAGCGCGAGGGCCCGACGCGCCGCACGAGGGACTTGTCCACGAGGGCCTGCACGGCGTCCACGGCCCACAGCGCGTCGAGCTCGAGCACGGCCTCGGCCGCCTCGAGGGTGAAGCCTCCGTCGAACAC
>CAIKNO010000646.1 GCA_903828805.1 uncultured Sandaracinus sp.
CGACTCCCCTTCCTGGAGCGACTCCATGTCGACCGAGACCAGATCGTCGCGGGTCACCTTCCACGTGCGATCGCCAGCCACCATCACCAGCGCGACGTCCGCGCCGACCGTGCCGTCGGTCGACTGCGAGCTTCCGATGCCGAATCGCTCCGCGAGCACGCGGTACTCCGCGGCCTCGCGGTCGGGGTCCACGAAGTCGAGTCGGATGCGCTGAGTCACGGCTCGGTAGCGCTCGAGGAGTTCTCGCAACTCCTGATAGTTGCCCTCCGCCGAGCTCATCACGACGTGGATCTCGACGTCGGTGCCCAGTTCCCGGAGCACCTGACGGCTCCGGTCGGACAGCGTGAAGACGCCTTGCGAGGTCCAGTCCCAGCGCTGGAAATGACGAAAGGAGAGGTAGTTCGTCATGCCCACGATGGCGAGCACGAGGGCCGCGCCGGCCACGGTCTGGACGCGCCCTTCGGCGCGCCGCTTGCGGGCGGCATCGTCGGCGCGGGGGAGTTCGGCGATGGGCCCCGGAGGCACCGGCGCCCGCGTCTTGTCGGTCACGACTCGTACCTCCGCGCTTCGAGCGCACGCACGGCGAGGAAAAGCGCAAGCGCCGTCAGCGACAGGTCCCACGTGAGGTAGCGGGAATCGACCACCCCGGTCGCGAAGGCGTCGAGGTGAGTCCACACGCTGAAATATCCGAACACCTCACGCGAGGTGTCGTCGGTGAAGATGAACTGACCGAGGCCGAGCATGAAGTGTCCGCCGAGCGCCACGAAGGTCAGCAGCGCCGCCACGATCGGGCTTCTCGCGATGGCGCTCATGAGCAGCCCGACCGCCATCCACGAGAGGCCGAGCCCGAAGACGCCGAGGTACGTCGCCCCGAGGGCGCCCGGATCCACGTCGCCGAATCGGCTCGTCAACCAGGCGTACATCAGCGTCGGCACGAACATCGAGACCCAGAAGACGACGGCCGCCGCGTATTTCCCGAGGACGACGGAGACTTCGGACACCGGCGCCGTCAGGAGCGGCTCGAGGGTGCCGTTCCGGCTCTCCTCGGCGAGCAACCGCATCGTCAACAAGGGGACGAACACGAGCACGCACAACCAGAAGAGCGTGGTGCCGCCGAAGAAATGCTTGAGCGGCGTGTCCGTCGCGCTGCCCGAGCCGAACGGCTGCGAGGCGGCGAACGCGCTCAGCAGGTAGAACTGAAAGCCCATCGCGACGACCCAGACGGCCAGCACGACGTAGGCGAGGGGAGAGACGAAGAACGAGACGATCTCGCGCTTCGCGATGGTCCAGGCGGCCCTCACGATTCCTCCTGCGTCCCTGACGCGTCGTCGGCGCCGTCGTCGGACGAACCCCGATCGGGGGGAGAGCCCGAGGGGGCGTCCAAGAGGTTCGCTTCGTCCGTGGTCAATCGCTCGAAGACCTCTTCAAGCGATGCCGCGCGTTCAGGACGAAGCTCGCGCAGCGGCAGCCCCGCCGCGGCGCACGCGAGGAAGACGGCCTCGGCGAGATCGACCCCGTCGCGCCCGGTCACCCGGGCGCGCACGTGCACGTCCGAGACCGCGTCAAGCGCCTCGACCGCGTCGATGCCCGGTACGCCCGCGAGGGCTGCCTGAAAGGCCTCCGGTCGGCCGCGCCCCTCCAGCAAGAGCGACGTGCCACCGGTGACCGAGGTCCGGAGCGCGCCCGGCGCCCCCTCACGAACCACCCGGCCGCGATGGATGATGACGACACGCCCGCAGGTGGCCTCCACCTCGGGCAGGATGTGCGTGGAGACCAGCACCGTCTTGTGTCCGGCGAGCGCGCGCACGAGATCTCGTACCTGTCGGATCTGGTTCGGATCGAGGCCCGCGGTGGGCTCGTCGAGGACGAGGATCGGCGGGTCGGCCACGAGCGCATCCGCCAGCCCCACCCGCTGACGCGTGCCCTTGCTGAGCTGGCCCAGGATGCGGTCACCCGCCTCCACGACGCTCGCCTGCTCCAGCGCACGCTCGACGCTCGAGGCGATCTTCGACCGCGGCACGCCCTTCAATTCGGCGCGGTATCGGAGATATTCCCGGGCCCGCATCTCCGGGTAGAGCGGAGAGGCCTCGGGCATGTACCCGATGCGTCGCTTGGCCTCGACCGGATGCGCCAGCGCGTCGATCCCATCGATCCGGATGGTCCCACCCGAGGGCGCGAGGAACCCGGTGACCATGCGCAGCGTCGTGCTCTTGCCGGCGCCATTCGGCCCGAGGAATCCCACGACTTCGCCCCGGCCGACGCGGAACGAGACGTCCTGCACCGCCGTCCGCTGGCCGTACCGCTTCGTCAGATGCTCGACCTCGATCACGGTTCCGCTCTCCCTCGTGCGGGCTCCCAGTACAACGGGCGGGAAGGCCAGGCAACGGGCGCCGTCCGGAAACGTGGTCGTTTTCTGGACCGGGGAGCACGACCCGCCCGACGCTCCCCACCATGACCGTCGTGGCGTCCGCACTGCTCCTTCTGCTCGTCGGCCAGGACCTCCTCGAGTGGGCCAATCGCCCGCGCGGGTGAGTCCTCCTGAACGTCTCGACGAGGCCGAGCAACGGTGGGGTTCGGAGCCCTGCCGCCGTGCTAACGTCCCCTCCGCCTCGAAGTGTGATCGCATCGGTCTGGACCGGGAACCTCGTCGGTCGAGGGCGTCTCGCCTTCAGCCCCGACGACCACCCCTGCACGGACCCGCACGGCATGTCGAACGCACCGCGACGAGAGGATCCGGCCTCGCCCCGCGGCGACGCATCGGACGCCGTCCGGGCGTCGGCGGCCGTCACAGAGGGCTCGCCGTCGTCGCCGGGCGCAGAGCGGAACGCCCTCGATCTCGCGCTGATCGCACGCGCTCAGGCGGGGGATGCACGGGCGTTCCGCGCGCTCTTCGTGGACCACCGGAGCGACGTCGTCCGGCTCGTGCACCGAACCCTCGGCCCGAGCCCCGAGGTCGAGGACGTCGTCCAGGAGGTGTTCCTCCACGTGTACCGGTCGCTCGGCTCGTTCCGCGGCGAAGCTCGGTTTCGAACCTGGCTCTACCGGCTCGCCATCAACGTGGTCCGCATGCACTTGCGCCGCGCCCGCTCACGGCCGCGCTTCGCGGCGGTGGAGGTGCCCGAGGGCCCGCGCGCAGACGCCCCCCCGCAAGACGGCCCGGACGACGAGGTCGATACCCAAGCGCGGGTTCGAAAGCTCTACAGGCTGCTCGACCAGTTGAGCGACAAGAAGCGAGAAATTCTGGTGCTTCACGACTTCGAGGGGATGCCTGCCAAGGAGATCGCAGACCTGGTGGGGGTCCCCGTGCTGACGGTCCGAACCCGGCTGTTCTACGCACGCAAAGAGTTGTATGCGGCGATGAGGGAGGACCCTCATCTCGCCTGCGCCGTCGCATCGCTGGGCGGGGCCGAACGCGCCACGACGGCCCTCGTGCCGCTCGATGCCGCAGCCCGGGTGAGCCGGCCATGAGCCACCCGCCGAAGGTCGCAGCGCTCATCGCGCTGACCGAAGGCGCGCTCTCCCCCGAGGGCGCGCGACGGCTCGAGGCGCACCTCGGGTCCTGCGAACCTTGCCGGGAAGCCCGCGCGACGATCGAGCAGTACCAGGCCACGGCCCAGGCCGTCCGCGCGTCGGCCCCGCCGGAACTCGATTGGACACGGATGGAGGCGGCCCTCGAGCGAGCGTCGCACGACGCTGTCTCCGCGACCCGGCAGCGGGCGCCCGGGGCGCGGAGAATCGCGGTATGGATGGGGTTCGGGGTGGCCGCGCTGGCCGCGGCCGCTGCGCTCGTCGTGGCAGGTCCCGGATGGGAGCGTTCCTCGGGAGAGACGGCGCGACAGCACGCGCCGGCGCCATCGGATCCCGGTCACGACGTCACGGCCGGACCGGGGCGAACAGGGGGAATCCAGGCCGCGCGTCGGGTCTCCCGGGCCGAGGTGACGCTCGCGGCGGGGCACGTCACACGGATCGAGGGTGGGCGCCTGGCGGAAGCGACCGTGGGGGATCGGCTGAGCGACGGCACCGCGTTGCAAACCGACGAGGGTTCGTGGGTGCATGCCCGGATCTCCAGCGACGAGGCCCCCAGCATCGCCTCCGGCGTGGCGCTCGCGCCGGGCGGGCGAATGGCCGTGGAGTCGCTCGAGGCCACGACGGTGCTCTCGCTCGTTTCGGGCGCATTGCACGTGGAATCCAGTTTTTCCTCGGACTCGCGGCTCGTGATCCTGGCCGCGGAGCACCGCTTCGAAGCCCAGGTCGCTCGCTTCGAACTTCGCCTCGACCCCGAGGGCCGGCTCGACGTGACCGTTCACGACGGACAGGTGCGCGCGACCGGCCCGGCCGGCGACTCGCAATCCCTCGACGGACCCGTGGCGTGGTCGTCGCGCCCGGCGCCGCCTCGGAGCCCCGAGCGAGCCGTCGGCGCATCCGTCGAACGCGGTCCGTCGCCCGAGGCCACCGGTCCGGCCCCGTCCACGGCGGTGCACGGCCTCGACCTTCCCGAGGGCGCCGTGCTCTCACTCGCCCGCGCCGCGATCGTTCGCTGGGACGTCGATGGCATGGTGGTGGATGGCGGCGATCGGATGGCCCTTCGGGTCCGGCCAGGGACGCACACGGCCGTGGGGATGGACGCCGCCGGCCGGGCGTTCCGGGCGGTCCTCGTCGTCGGACAGGACGGTCTCTCCGTCGCCGGCGACGCCTTCGAGCCCGCGGCCCCGCGACTGCGCGTGGGCGTGCTCGCACAGATCGACATCGAGCGGGTCGTCTTGCGGGGGCTGCCCAGGCTGCGCGCCTGCTACGAGCATGCGCTCGTCGAGCGGCCGGACCTGGGCGGTCGCGTCACGGCCCGCGTCACCGTCGGCGTCGACGGCCACGTCGCGCGGGCGCGTTTGCTCGACGACGCGGCCCCGGAGGACGTGCGAACGTGCGTCACGAGCATCGTCGGCACCTGGGAATTCCCGCTTCCCGTGGGCGGCCCCGTCACCTTCGACGTGCCCCTCTCGTTCGCGTCGCGCTGACCGCATCGATGGCACCGCTCGACTTATTGGCGAAGCTGGAGCACATCATCCTACATTGACGCCATGGCCTCCTTCGGCACGCGTCTGACCCTCCGAGTCATGCTCTGCGTGGGGGCCCTCGGCCTCGGAGCGGCCGTGGCCCATGCGACGCGGGCCCCGCAGACGGAGAGGCCACGAGCCGCGGGCGAAGGGCTGTCCCCTCCCCCGTCGGTCCCACCTCGGGGCCGCGGCGTCGCGCCGGCGGCGCCTTCGCCCGGAGGGGCGGTGCGGTTCATGCCGCCGCAGCCGTCGGGTCACGGTCCCATCGCGGCGTCGAGGGGACCCGCGCCCGCCGGAGTCGCGCCCGCCCCCATCCCCGCGACCGACCCCTTCGGCGCATCGATCAGAGCAGGCATGGTGGTGACGGGCGGCGGTCCCCACCGGCTCATCATGTTCAGCTTCGACGATGGTCCCGACCACCGCTGGACGCCCCGCCTGCTCGACGACCTTGCGGCGCGGCAGATGCGGGCGCTGTTCTTCGTGACGGCGAGCCGCATCGCGGGGCGCAGCCCCTACGAACGGAGACTCGCGGACATCGCCCGCGACATCGTACGGCGTGGTCATTTCGTGGGCAGTCACACGATGGACCACGCCCAGCTCCCCCTGCTCGGAAGCGACGCGCTCGCGGGGCAGATCGTCGGAGCGGAGCGGGTGTTCCTGGCGGAGCTGGGGCAGCGTCCGTTCTTGGTCCGGCCCCCTGGGGGATCGAGTTCGCCGAGGATCGACGCCTGGCTCGCCGCCCGCGGCTACACCCAGATGCTGTGGAACCTGGGTACCGGGGACTACCAGGTCCGCACCGCCGACGAGGTCGTGCGCACGTTCCAGCGCGTCCTCGAGCGTCGCGAACGGGAGAACGGAGAGCGGGGCGGCATCGTCCTGCTCCACGACATCCACCCCTGGAGCGTGGAGGCGTTTCCTCGCATCGTCGGGTGGCTCGAACAGCGCAACTGCGAGCTGCTCCGTCGGGGTGAGGAACTCTACGATTTCGTCGACGATCCCGCGGTGTTCTTCGTCCCGCGCGCCGACGCCAGCGCGTCCGACACGGCCCCGCCGGTGACGCCTTCGCCGCGTTGGATCGAGGCCCGCCAGGCGCCCCTGCGAGTGCGGACGGCGCAACGCTGCTCCTCCACCGCGCAGCGCTGACGACCGCCACCGCCTCGGGCGCACGACGAGGCCCGATCGTTGGCCCGCTTCCGACGTCCGCGCACCGGACGGTTTGCGCGGATGCCGCGGCCGTGGCTCCATCGCGGCCATGAACCTCGCGACCCTCGTCTGCCCCCACTGCATGTTCGAGAACCCCCGGGCGTTTCATGCGTGTGCCGGGTGCGGACAGCCCCTGAGCGACGCGAGGCCGTCCGGTCGGGACTACCTCGTGGCGAAGGCGGACCGAGGACCGGACGCGCCGCCCGGCGAGTACCTCGGGGCCGACGTGGGAGACAGCACGCCGGCGGTCGTGCCGCTCGACGACGTCGAACCTCCCCTCGTGGGACAGACGGAGGCCTCGAGCGCCATCCGCGCGGCGATCGAGACGGCGTTCGAGAAGGGCCGACCCACCCTGGTCACCCTGGGCGGCGACGCCGGATCGGGTCGCACCCGACTGCTGTTTCATGCGGCCGAGGTGGCCGCGCGCGTGGCCCCTTCGGCGAGGGTGCTTCACGGCATGTGCCGCGAGGGCGATGGCGCGAACGCGCCCTTCGCACGGATGGTGCTCGAACGTTTCGGGGTGACGCCCTCCAGTTCCCCGTCCGCCGTCCGCGGTCAGATGGCGACCATCGTGGCCGAGACGCTGACCTCCGCGGACGCCATCTCGGTCAGCGAGACAGCCCATCTGATTGGTTATCTCGCCGGGGTCCCGGTCCCCGATTCGCCATTCCTGATGCCGCTGGCGGACCGACCCGACGAGCTCCGCGTTCGGTCCCGCGCGGCGCTCGCGCGGTTCCTGACGGGCGACACGGCGGGGAGACCTCTGCTGGTCCTCATCGACCAAGCGCACCTCGCCGGCGCGGACGCATGGGAATTGCTGCAGGTCGTGCTCTCGGTGTCCGGGCCCATCGCGGTGGTCGTCGCCGGGTCGAGCGAGATCCACACCCGCACGGACGCCGTCGTGGCGAGCGGCGGCGTGCAATGTGTGAACGTCGCGCCGCTCAGCGAGCCGGACATCGCGTCGATGCTGCACGTGCTGCTGCCGACCTTGACGCACGCCTCCGAGCCCCTCGTGGCGGCCCTCGCGCACCGGTCCAAGGGCAACCCCGGCGCCCTGCGCGAGCTGGTGTTCGCGCTGGGCGAGGCGGGACTGTTCACCCGCACCGAGGAAGGTCTCGTCGCCGACGTCGGGATGCTCGAGTCAGGGCTGCTTCCGGTGACGATCGAGGACGCCATCCACGCCCGGCTCTCCCGGCTGGACGAGGCCGAGCGTGCGGCCCTCGACCGCGCCGCCGTGATCGGCGACGTCGCCTCGGACCGCGCCATCCTCGCGCAATCGCGCTCGGAGACGCGCGCCGCCCGGGCCCCCTCGGCGGGTCCGGCGCGTTGGCAGGACGACGACGACGAGGTCGCGCTCTCGCATCGCCTTCGTCGACTGGTGGAGAAGGGCTTCCTCGAGAAGCTGGAAGAGAGCGCGATCCCCGGAGCTCAGGAGTACCGGTTCGTCCACTCGGAGACTCGATACTTCGTGTACCGCGAGCAATCGGCGGCGCTGCTCGCGTCGCGTCACGCCACCGTCGCGCACTGGATCACCGTGTCGCTCGAGCTGCAGCGAGACGGGGTCGCCGCGATGGCGGCCCCGCACCTCGAGAAGGCGGGCATGCTGCACCGCGCGGGACGCGCGTATCTCGAGGCGGCGAAGGACGAGCACGCGAAGATGCACACGCAGTCGGCCCTTCGGTACGTCGAGAAGGCGCTCGAACTCCTCGGCAGCGACGAGCTCTCGCGCCGCGTCGACGGCCTCCACGTGCTCGGCTCGCTGCTCACGACGACCGGTCGGTACGACGAGGCGCTGTCCGCCTTCGAGGAGATGCTCGACCGGAGCTGGGAGGTCGGCGCCCGCGGAAAGGGTGGCGCCGCGCTCAACCGGATCGCCCGGATTCATCGGATGCGAGGCGAGGAGGAGGTCGCTCGACAGTTGCTCGTGCGTGCGCTGCAGCTCTTCCGCGCCGCCGAAGATGTACGCGGCGTCGCCAGTTCGCTCGACGACCTGGCCCAGGTGGAGCGGCTTCGCGGCGACCCCGAGGCCGCGGCGATGGCGGCGAGCGAGGCCCTGGAGATCCGACGCAGTCACGGCGATGCGCGGGGCGAGGCCGTGTCACTCTCGACGCTGGGGTCCATCGAGCACGCGCGCGGGAATCTCGACCTCGCGGAGCAGAGCTTCCACGCCGCGCTCGAGATCCGCGAGGCCATCGGCGATCGGGCCGGCGTCATGCAGTCGTTCAACACGCTCGGGATCATAGCGTTCGAGCGCGGCGACCTCGAACGCGCCGAGGCGGCCTGGAGGGCGAGCCTTCAGGAGGGCCGCAAGATGGCCGACCGGCGAACGCAGACCTTCGTCCTGAACAACCTCGGCGAGGCCCTCTGCAAGGTGGGTCGGCTGGACGAGGCCCGCGCATGTCTCACCGAGGCGCGCGTGCTCGCCCACGCGCTCGGTGACCTCCGGGCGATGGCGGAGGTCGAGCGCAACCTCGGCCTCGTCGCACTTCGCTCCGGAGACGACGGCGCCGAAGCCCTGCTGACGAACGCCCTCCGGATGGCCGAGGACTACGGCGCGAAGGAATCGGTCGCCCTCGCCCATCGGGCGTTCGGGCTGCTGCGGGCGCAGACGCTGTTCGACGCCACCGGCGCCGTCGACCGTCGGGCCGAGGAGAGTTTCCTGGTGGCGATCGACCTGTTCAGGGAGATCGGCGACGAGAAAGACGCGGCGCGAGCCCTGTTCGAACTCGGCCAGCACATGTTCGAACGGGGCGATCGGGAGACCGCCGGGGAACGGCTTCGAGAGGCGCGGGCGCTGATGCGGAGGATCGGGCTCGCGGAGCTTCAGCACGTCGAAGAGACGCTGCGAACGATCGGCTGACAGGATGCGCGCGCGCGTCGGGGCGACCCTTCTCGCGGGGCTCGGCGCCGCGATCCTGTTCGGCCTCGAGGCCCGTGCAGTGCGCCGCGATCTCGAGGCCCCTCGGGAACTCCACGGGGCGCGCTTCGCGGGCTCGAACGAGTGTCGTCGCTGTCACCCGGTCCACCACGAGAGCTGGTCGCGCACGTTCCATCGCACGATGACCCAGGAGGCCACCGACCAGAGCGTGCTCGCCGCGTTCGATGGTCGTGCGGTCTCGTACGGCGGGATCGACGCACACCCGATGCGTTCTCAGGGTGCGTTCGAGATCTCGTTCCGGCGGGCAGGGCGTGAAGTCCGACGCGTCCAGGTCGACCGCACGGTGGGTTCTCGCCGCTATCAGCAGTACCTCGCCACCGAGGGAGACACGTGGTTTCGCCTGCCGCTGGCGTGGGATGTCGAGGAGAACCGCTGGTTTCACATGAACGCCGCGTTCCTCACGCCGGATCCCGAGGGGCTCGAGGCGGGCACGGTCGGCGCCGCGGACTATGACCGCCACGTCACCCGCTGGAACGACAACTGCGTGTTCTGTCACAACGTCGGTCCGGACCCGGGCCTCGATCCGGCCACCGGTCGGTACGCCACCCACGTCGCGGAGCTGGGCATCGGCTGCGAGGCCTGCCACGGCCCTGGCGCAGAGCACGTCGCGCGGAACGCGGATCCGGTCCGCAGATACACCCTGCACGTCGGCCTCGGCGTGGACCCGACGATCGTGGCGCCGTCGCGCCTGACGCCCGAGCGTCGCGCTGACGTCTGCGGACGATGCCACGGCCAGCGAATCACCGACGACGTCGCGCACTTCGTGGAGCACGGCGATCCGTTCGTGCCCGGCGACGACCTCGCCCTCTACTCGAGCCCGCTCTGGCGCGACACGACCCTGGGGCAGGACGAAGGCGTGTTCGAGGCCCGCTTCTGGGCCGACGGGACGCCACGGCTGACGGCGTACGAGTACCAGGGCTGGCTCCAGTCCCGCTGCGCCGTCGAGGGACGCCTGACCTGCACCGACTGCCACGGCATGCACGAGGGCGATCCCCGCGGACAACTTCGACCCTCCATGGCGGGTGACGCGATGTGCGCGGGCGCCTGCCATTCGGCGCTCGCGCCGGCCGAACAGGCCCGTCGGCACGCGGGCCACGACGACGTCCGTTGCGTCGACTGCCACATGCCGCGCATCGTGTTCGGCGTGCGCGACGTGCACCGGAGCCACCGCATCGAGATCCCGCGTCCCTCACGCGACGAGGAGCACGATCGCCCCGACGCGTGCACGCTGTGTCACCTGGACCGCACGCCCAGCTGGGCTCAGCGCGCGATCAGCGAGCGGGCGGCCCATGCGAACGCGGGCACTGGCGACGCGATCACGGCGCCCCCGCCGAGCGGTGGGTTCGCGAATGACGCCGGCGGTTCCGCCGCGTGGCGCACGGCGCTCGGGGGAGATCCCATCGCGCGGGCGGTCGTGATCTCCGCACTCGGCCGGAGCGGTCGGAGCGCGCGCGCTCGGGGTCCTCGTCCAGACGATGCGGGACGACCCCTATCCGGCGCTCCGGCACCTCGCGTGGCGAGCGTTCCGGGCGGGCACCGCGCTACCCCCCTCGGCGTTCGACGCCACCGCCCCTGCCTCGGCCCGCGAAGAGAGCCTCGCCGCGTGGCTCGAGGGCTGGCCCGAACCCGTCGAGGAGTTCCCCCGTGCGACGCTCGACGCGTTGAGGGCGCACGCCGCGGGCGCGGCGATCGAGGTCGGCGAATGAGAGAGAACATGCAGGACGCCGGCCGCCCTGACCGGGCTGCGCGCGCGACGCAATTCGGCTGGTGGGCGTTGTCGGCCTGGGCGATCTTCGGACTCGCCCTCGAGGCCATGCACGGCTTCAAGGTGGCGGGATACCTCGACGATGCGTGGACCCGCGAGCTCCTCACGCTCGCCCACGCCCATGGGGTCGGCCTCGCCATCCTCGTGCTGGTGTGGGGCGAAGCCGGCGCGCCCCTCTTCGCCGGGCGATCCGATGGGGCCGCGGGCGCCGCCCTGCGGCTCGGCGCGCTCGCCATGCCGCTCGGGTTCGCGCTGGGGGCCATCGGACATTCGGAGGGCGATCCGAGCCCCGCCATCGCCCTCGTGCCGGTGGGCGCCATCGCCGTCGTCTATGCCCTGCTTCGCACCGCGCGCGAGGCCCAGCGCCGGGCGGCGACGCGGGGCAGGTGAACGACGGCCCGACGCTCACGCCGACGACGGGCGACGGTGCGCGAGGATCCGATGCACCGGCAGGCCGTCTTCGTCCGCCCTCACCTCGCGGTTCGATCGGGCCCCGTACGGGTTCGCGTCACAGGGCACGATCTCGAACGCGGCATGCTCGACGATCTGGGCCCGCATGTCGTCGAAGCGATGCAGCACATCGGTCTGTACGAAGAGCTCACCGCCAGGAACGAGCAGGCGCGCGAGCTGGTCGAGCACGTCGGCGTCCACCACGCGACGTTTGGAGTGACGCTGCTTCCACCACGGATCGGGGAAGTGGATGAAGGCGCGCTGCAGCTGCGAAGCCGGCTCGATGCGGGGCAAGATCTCCCGGGCATCGCCCGCGAGCGCGACGACGCGGTCCATGCCCAGGCGAATCCGTCGCTCCTCGACGAGATGGGCCCACTTGGCCTTGATCTCGATCCCGACGACCCGCGAGTCCGGCGCCGCGGCCGTGCGCTCCATCAGGAAGCGCCCCCGTCCGAAGCCGATCTCGAGCTCGAAGGGCCCGGACCCCGGCACGAGCGAAGCGAGGTCGAACGGACCTTCGGGCGCGCGACGCGCCATCCGTTCGTAGCGAATGGGAGGCGGAGTGGACACCGGCCGCGGGGTACGACCCGACGGCCCGCTCGTCAACCTGCTTGCGACACCCGCCTTCGGCACCTCCACGCCGCGGCCGCGCCCAGGCTCTCGGACGCTGGTTCTTGACCCCGGACCACGGGTCGTCGTATCCCGGGACGCTTCGAACCATCGACCGCGTGCTCTCGGAGGGCCTCGTGCCGAAGATCCTGGGTGTGGACGACAGCGTGACCATGCGGCGCGTCCTTCAGATGTCGTTCGCGGGTGACGCGGGCAACTCCTTGACGACCTTGGGCAGCGGTGAGGAGGCCCTGCGGTGGTGCCGCGAGCACGCCCCCGACCTGGTGCTGGCCGACGCGTCCATGGATGAGGTGGACGGCTACGACATCGCCCGTGCGCTCAAGGGCGATCCCGCGACCGCGACCATCCGCGTCGTGTTGATGGCGAGCCAGCATCACCCCTACGACGTCGACGAAGGGCGCGAAGCCGGCGTCGACGACCACGTGGTGAAGCCGTTCGAGACGCAAGCGCTGCGGGACAAGGTGAAGGCCGTGTTGACGCGCGTCGTGGAGGCCGGACCGGCAGCCTCGGCAGCCTCGGCGCCCCCGACGCCCGCCGCCACCGCGTCGTCCACGACCTCGGCCTCGGTCGGTCGGTCGACCCTCGCCTTCGGGGCGCCGCTGAGCCACCGCCCGCCGACCGAGCCTCCTCCGGCATCGAGCGACCTCTTCGAGACGGGCGACGCCGGCCCGGACGAACTCTCGCTCGAGTTGCTCGACGACGACGGGGCGCCCCCCGCGTCGGCACCCGAACCGATGTCCGCGAGCAGCCTCCCTCCGGAGCCGGCGGGGGCGTCGGACGATCTCGCCCCCGCGGCAGCCGCGATGACGGTGCCCCCGGACGCCGTGACGTTCGACTCCGACTCGCCGTCGTGGATGGCGCCCGCGCCGGAGTCGATGCCGCCGATGTCGATCGCGCCGGACGCGGTGTCGATGGTGGCGGATTCGATGCCGGCTCCTGCGCCCACCAGCGCCGCGCCCGCGACGCACGCAGCCGCCGTCGCCACCGAGGCCATGGCGGGACGACTGAGCGGCATGGGCC
>CAIKNO010000647.1 GCA_903828805.1 uncultured Sandaracinus sp.
CACCGACGAGTGGGGCACCGGTATGTCTGGGATGATCCTTGAAGACGATGTGATCTTGGATGGCGGCGAGGCCGGGATTTACCTAAACGCCACCCACAACACGTGGAAGGATGTCACGTTGTCCCGCATCACCGTCGCAGGCGTGGTGGGCGCCGCCGTCGAAGCAGGCGGCGATGGCGGGATCACCGGCACGATCACCGACGTGGTGTTGGCCGACGCGAAGGTGGGGCTGGACGCGTGGTCACCGATGTCGTTCGCGCTCGACGGATGTACGGTGTCGGGGGTTGGGTTGGCCGGGGATCGCGACTTCGCGCAGTTGGCCCAAGGGTGCGTGGAGGTGGCCCCGGAGTTCGGAGATCTGACCGCGCCTGCCGGACCGGACGGGCTGTTTTTTACCGAAGATGATCCGTGGTTGTCTGCGCGTGGCGGAGCGCGTGTGGACGGGCAGTGACCGTGGCTGGCGCGGGACAACTCGCGGGTACGATCCATGCGGTCGGACGGCTCCAAAGTCTCACCGATGAAGTGCAACGCGCCATCAGGAGGACGCCTCCGCAGTTGGGTGCTCGTGGGAAGAGCGCGGGCTCATTCAGGAGAGAGTCCGTTTCCGTAAACTTCTGAGCGCGGCCCAGCCTTCCGCCGCCCGCCCTTCGAGCTGTGCGGTGCAGGCCCGGCCACGCCGTCTCCGCCTGCCGCTCCCGGTGCTCCGGGCACCCGCGACTCGTCCGCCGGCGGTGCGTCCCCGACGAGCACCCGGATCTCTACCTCGCGCGTCTCGGTGTCCACCGTGACCCGCTGGATCAGCTCGGCGATGATGGCGCGCTGCTGGTCGCGGTTCACCGTCTCGACTGCGACGCGCATCGACGCGAGGCGCTTGTCCGCGGCGGCGAGCCGCGCTGAGCGTGCGCCGTGATTGCGCTCGTCCATCTGGGACAGTTCGAGCCGGTTGATGAGCGGCGCGCGCTCGCGTTCGATCGTCTCCAGCTCGGTCGCCAGCTCGTCTTCGGAGTACAGCCCTTTGCGAAAGCCAGCCTGGACCCGGCCACGCTCCAACGCGAGGCGCTCCAAATCGGCCCGGAGGGTGCGCGCCACGTCGGCCCCGACGGCGTTCTGCTTCGCATCGGCGTCCACCGCCCGCTCGACCTCGGCACGGAAGTAGCCCGGCTCGGTGATGAGCTGCTTGACGTACCTCCAGACGAGCGCCTCCAGTTCGTCCGCGCGGATGCACTTTCGCGCAGTACACCGCTCGCAGTTGATCTGCTCTCGCGACCCGAAGGAGCAACGGTAGTAGGCGATCCCGTTCTTCGTGGTGGTGTGCCCGCGCAGCTTCCGGCCGCAGGGCCCGCAGTACGCGACGGCGCGGAGGACGTAGTCGTACTTGAGCGGTCGCGCCGGGGGCCGGGGACGGCCCTGCAAGGCGGCGTTCGCGGCGTCCCATTGCTCGCGGGTGACGATCGGCTCGACCGACACGGTGAAGTTCGGGTCCCACGCCGGGTTCGGCGCCCAGCGGTCGGAGCAGAACACCGGGTTGGCCAGCATGTCCTGGATGGAGCGCCGTACGATGAACTTCGTGCCCAGCTCCTTCGGCGTGCCTTTGGGCGTGCCCCGCGGGCGGTAGCGCTGCATCCGCCCCGAGGGCATGTTCTGCCGCACCAGCTCGCGCTCAATCTGGAGCGGCCCCATCCCCTCGGCCGCGAGCCGGAAGATCTCGCGGACGACCGGCGCCTCGATGGACGAGGCGATGTACCCGTGTTTCTCGGGGGACCACTCCAGCCCAAGCGGCGTCTGCGTGAGCGGGCGGCCGCCTTTCCGCAGCACGGCGTCCTTCCGGCCGCGGACGGTGCGCTCGCGGGTCTTCGACCGCTCGTAGGACGCGACCGACGAAAGCATGTCCTGCGTGAGCTTCTCCTCGGGCGTGATGTCCCGCAGGATGCCCTTGGGGGTGGCGAGCAAAACGCCGTGGTCCCGGAGCGCCTTGCGGACGATGGCGCGCTCGAAGGGGTCTTCGGCGCGAGAGGTGCGGTCGAGGTCAACCACCAGCAGGTAGTCCACCTGTCGGCCTTCGATGAGCCGAAGCGCGCGGCTCATGCCCGGTCGCTCCCACGCGGGAACGGTGCCGCTGAAGCCATCGTCCTCCTCGACGGACACGACGGTCCAGTTCTGGACTCGGGCAAACTGGAGCAGGGCCTCGCGCTGGGATTCGATGGTCCCGGCCTCGCGCTGGCGGTCGGTGCTGACGCGGCAGTAGATGACGCACTTCATGGCGTTTTTCCTTTGGTTGAAGGCTTCGGAGCGCGCGGGTTGCGGGGGGTGCGCGAGTGATCGACCTCGACCTCGCGCCAGTCGGGCTTCTGGTTGAGGATGTCGTCGACGTCTTCGGAGGAGTCGAGGAGGTACATCTCCAGCTTGCGTGCGAATTCGATCCACTGGCGCTTCACGAGCGGCGGGATCATCTCGATGACGAGCGCGTCCATCCGCATCGGCCGGAGGTCCGGGTGGGTGACCAGCCGGAGGAAGCGGGCGTCAAGGCTCTCCTCCATCGCGTCGATCTCAGCCGGTGTCTCGAAGCGGAAGCCGGCCTCGTGCATGATCTCGCGGAGATCCCGGCCGTAGACATTCGCAATCCGCTGGAGCACCTTCAGCGTGGGCGGCGTGGGCTTCTCGCCCGTCTCCAGCTTCGCGAGGTAGCTGAAGGAGACGCCGCTGGCTTCCGACGCAGCGCGCAGGGAGAAGCGGGCAGCATCGCGCAGGCCCCGCAGGTAGGGACCGAACGACGCGCGTTTCTCCCAGGTGATGGCGGCAACGCCGACGGGCTGCGCGTCGGGCGGCGCGTTCTTCAGGACGATCTCGGTCGGGGAGCGGGTGGGCATGGGGCATCTTACCTTGCGGTCACCGAAAAGTACACATCTTCATCGCGTGTCGTCTCAATTCGGTGGACGAGTCAGAAACGATGTGCAACATAGGACACATGATTACCACTTCACGTCTCAACCCCTCCCGCCCCGCCTGGCTTCTCCGCGGCAACCGCGTCCGAGCGCTGCTCGGCCGCCGCAACCTGACGATCACCGAAGGCGCGCAGAAGCTGGGCGTATCCCGCTCGTACTTCTCGCAGCTCCTCGCGGGGCGGCGCGGGTTGTCCCCGAAGGTTCGCCGACGGCTGCTCGCCAACGCGCCCTTCTCGGAGCTCTCGGCCGACGACCTCTGGCGCGAGCCGCCAGAACAGCCCGAGGACGAGGTGGCCCATGTCGCGTAGTGCCCGACTTGTCGTCCGCGTCGTCTTCGTCCCTGCGCCGGGCGCGCCCGACGCGCGCCGTCGCGTCGCCGAAGTGCTCCTTTGCGCGGCCAGCGCCGGGGCCGCTCCAGCCGAAACCCAAGCGCCGGGCGCCCCGGCCAACGACCCTTCCCCTCCGCCCGGCGAGAAAGCCGCCTGAACCGAGGTCATATGGCCTCCATATGATCGACCCATGACCCACCCGAAAACCCGCTCACCCCCGAAAGGATCACCATGTCCCGCACCCATGACCGCCATATGACCCGTCCCTCTGGCACCCCGCCCCGCGCCATCGAAACCTTGCCCATCCCGGCCGAGGCCACCAGCGACACGGCCGTCCCGCGGCTTCCCACGACCGTCGTCTCGTCCTGGAAGGGCGGCGTCTGGAAGACGTGCATCTCGGCGAGCATCGCCGAGCGCCTCGCGTTCGCCGGGCTGGACGTGCTCTACCTGGTCACCGACGACCAGCTCGACGCGCGCCGGCGGCTGGGCATCTCCGAGTCCGACCCCGACGTCGCCCGGGTGGTGCGCGGC
>CAIKNO010000648.1 GCA_903828805.1 uncultured Sandaracinus sp.
GCGGTGCACGTGACGGTCGTTCGCTCGCTCGACACGCTGCTCGACGGCATCGACTTCGAGTCCGCGACGACCGCCAGCGCGGGCCGCGCGGTGCTCCTCAACCTCGCGCTCCAGACGCTGATCGAAGCGCGCCCGGACTGAGCGAGGACCCTGCTGATCGTGGCCCCACCGCGCTGGCTCAGGGCGATGGTTTGGCTCTGCGGGCTGGAGCGCGCGACCCGGGGCGCGGCTCAGGGGGGCATCGGCCCGCGGTAGCAGACGCCGAAGCAGGGGGCCGCCATCGAGACCCGGGCATGCGACGTCGCGCCCGGACGCACGGTGACGATCGCATCGCACGTCGTGCGATGCGCTGCGAGGCACGCGGCGTCCACGTGGAGGGTGCCGACACCTGGCGCGCCGCGCCCGCGGGGGACGCCGACCTTGTCGCCCCCGACGAGGCAGTAGGTCCCCGGCGGAAGCGCGACCTGGAAGCGCCCGTGATGGGCCGTCGCGCGTGCGAGGGCGGGGCCCACGCTGCGCCGCCCGGCGCGCACCTCGATCGGTCCGTCGTAGGCGTGCACGCTCTCGCAGACCTCGTCGTCGAGCCTTCGCGCGCCGCCGCAGCACGTGCCCACACGGACCTCCGCGCGCCCCACGATGCTCTCCGCCCGGGGCTGGGCGCGGGTCGTCCGGGCCGTCGCGACGAGGCCGAGCCCGAGCGCCGTCACCGACACGAGGACGAGCGCGGTGCGGCCGAGATCCTGGCCGCCGGGCATGGGGAGGGGACGAGGCATGCGCGCTTCGACCCTACTGCATCGGCGGGGCTTGGGCTCCGGGTCCTGGCGGCCTCCGTTCGGGGGTCGTCGCCGCGCACGGGCGGGTCGTGCGCCCCGAGGGAAGGACCACGAGGCTGGCCTTTTCTCGAACACGCTCCAGATCCCGCGCGCCATGGACCGGCCCGAGCTCGACCCCTGCACCCGCGCGGCGCATGCCTGAGGGCCACACGATCCATCGCGCGGCGCGCGATCACGAGCGCGACCTCGGCGGGCGGCGCGTGAAGGTCAGCTCACCGCAGGGCCGCTTCGACACCGAGGCGCTCGCCGACGCGGACGGCTGCGCCTCTCTCCGCAGCGTCGAGGCGTACGGCAAGCACCTCTTCTACCGGTTCGAGCCGGACTTCGTCGTCCACGTGCATCTCGGCCTCTTCGGCCGATTCCACCGACGTCGCTCGCCGGCACCGCCGCCGCGCGCGACGACGCGCCTGCGGCTCGAGGGCGACACCATCACGATCGACCTCGTGGGCCCCACCGCGTGCGACCTCCTCACGCCCGAGGAGATGCGTGCCATCACCGCGCGCCTCGGACCCGACCCCCTCCGCGCCGACGCCCGACCCCGCTCGTTCTACGCCCACCTCGCGCGCTCGAGGTCGCCGGTCGGCGCGGTGCTGATGGACCAGAGCGTGATCTGCGGCGTCGGCAACGTATACCGCGCCGAGGTGCTCCACCTGCTCGGCATCCATCCCGACACGCCGGCCAAGGAGATCCCTCCCGAGACGGCGCGCGCGATGTGGCGCCTCGTCGTGGGTCTCCTGCGCCGCGGCGTCGAGGAGAAGCGCATCGTCACGACGCGCGGGCTCGTGCTCGCGAAGCCTCGGGAGCGCGTGCTGCGCGCCGAGAGCACGCACGTGTACGGACGGAGGACCTGCCGCTCCTGCCAGGGCGAAGTGGCCACGTACACGCTGCGCGCCCGCACGGTGTACTGCTGCGAATCGTGCCAGCCCCGCGTCGGGGCGGCGGCCGCGGATGGGCCCTGAGGGTCACCCATGCAGACCGAGCCCGACGAGTCCTCCCCCGAACGCTCACCCCCGAGGCTCGACGTCGACGCCTGGCCCGACGGCGTCCGCGAGCGCACGCGCATCCTCGTGCATGCCGCCCCCCGCGCGGGCTTCGTCCTGTACTGGATGCGCGTCGCGGTGCGCTGTCACGAGAACCCGGCGCTCGACGCGGCCGTCGCCGCCGCGAACGCGCTCGGCACGCGCGTCCTCGTGTACCACGCCGTCTCCGAGCGCTACCCGTTCGCCTCGGATCGACACCATACGTTCATCCTCGAGGGCGCACGGGACGTCGCGCGCGGGCTCCGGCGCCGCGGCATCGCCTACGCGCTGCACGTCGAGCGGCCGGGCGCGCGTGGCCCGTGCTTGCGGCTCCTCGCAGAACGCGCCGCGCTGGTCGTGACCGAAGAGGCGCCGGTGCCGCCGCTCGCCGCGTGGACCCGGGGCCTCGCTGCGCACCTCGAAGCGCAGCGCGTGCCGTTCGTCACCGTCGACGCGTCGTGCGTGGTGCCGATGCCGCTCGTGACGCAGCGCCACGACCGCGCGTACGCGTTCCGCGCGGCCTCGCGCACCCTCGCTGCGGCCTCGCTCGCCCGCCCGTGGCGCGACGTCGTGCCGACCCAACCGCCCGTGCTGCCGGAGCTCCCGTTCGAGCCCGTCGACGCGGAGTCGTTCGATGACCGCGCCGTCGCGCGGCTCGTCGCCGCGTGCGCCATCGACCACGCCGTGGGCCCCGTTCGCACCCTCCGCGGTGGCTCCGAGGCCGGCTACGCGCGATGGGACGCGTTCCGGGCGTCGCGGCTCGGTCGCTACGCGGAGACGCGCAACGACGCGGCGCTCGACGGCACGAGCCGGCTCTCGCCCTGGCTCCACTTCGGTCACGTCTCGCCGCTCCGCATCGCGCGCGAGGTCTCAGCGCTCCCGCCGGGCGCGGGGCGCGACAAGTTCCTCGACGAGCTCCTGGTGTGGCGCGAGGCGGCGTGGCACTTCGCGTCGCACACGCCGGAGCTCGAGTCGCTCGAGGTCCTTCCCGCCTGGGCGCGGGCGACGCTCGACGCCCACGCGGACGATCCGAGAACGCCTCTGTCGATGGAGCGCCTCGAGCGGGGTCGCACGGGCGAGCGGCTCTGGGATCTCGCAGCGCGTTCGCTCCTGTCCCACGGCGAGCTCCACAACAACGTTCGCATGACGTGGGGCAAGGCTGTCCCGGCGTGGACGCGCACGCCGGAGGAGGCGCGCCGCACGCTCGTCGCGCTGAACCACCGCTTCGCGCTCGACGGGCGCGACCCTTCGTCGTACGGCGGCCTCTACTGGTGCCTCGGGCTCTTCGACCGGCCGTTCACGCCGGAGCAGCCGATCCTCGGGACCCTGCGGCCGCGACCGATCTCCTCGCACGCGGGCCGGCTCGATCTCGACGCGTACGAGGCGCGCGTCGCGCGACCAGGCCGCGTGGTGGGACGCGTCGCGGTCGTCGGCGCCGGCGTCGCCGGTCTCGCCTGTGCTCGCACCCTCGTCGATCACGGCGTGGACGTCGTCGTGTTCGATCAGGCGAAGGTCCCCGCAGGCGGGCTCCCGGGAAGGGCGGCGCTCGACGCCGACCCCGGGGCCCGCTCGTTCACGGTGCGCGACGAGCGCTTCGGCCGCTTCGTGCGCTCCTGGCTCGAGGACGGCCTGGTCGCGCGGTGGGATGGACAATTCGACGCGCGCCCAGGTCGTGGATCGACGCCCTTCGACGCGCCCTCGATCGCGCGATTCGTCGGCGTGCCGGGCCTGGACGCCATCGCAGCGCACCTCGGTCGTGACGTCGAGATCCGGCGGGCCCACCGCGTCGAGTCGATCGAGCGGCGGGACCTTCGCCACGCCCTCGCCGGCACCGTCGGTCCGTGCGACGCCTTCGGCGCGCGGGACGAGACCGCGGGCGCGGCGCCGCTCGCCTTCGGCGCGTTCGACGTGCTCGTCGTGTGCCTGCCCCCCGAGGAGATCGAGGCGCTCGTCCGGGGGATGGGCCCCTCGCTCGGCGACGTCGCGGCGGCCATCGCAGGGACACCCTCGCTCGCGCCCGGCTTCGCGGTGGAGGGCGACACGCCCCGGGATCATGCCTTCGACGGCCTCTTCGACGAGGGGGCGAAGCTCGGCGTCGGCGCCGACCGGAGCGCCGGCTTCGAGGTGGAAGGCGCGTTCCTGTCCGGCATCGCGCTCGCGGGTCGCGTGCTCGGTCTTCCCCACGAGGAAGCCCTCGACCCATGAAGGCGAGCGCCCCTCCCGAGAAGACGTGCGCCGCGTGCGGCCGCCGCATCACGTGGCGGAAGAAGTGGGCGCGCGACTGGGAGTCGATCCGCTACTGCAGCGATGCGTGCCGAGGGCGTCGCGTCGGGCACGTCGACGTGGAGCTCGAGGACGCCATCCGTGCGCTCCTCGGCGAGCGCGCCGGGGATGCGTCCATCTGCCCCTCGGAGGCCGCACGCCGCGTCGGCGGCGAGGACGGCTGGCGGGCCCTGATGGAGCCGGCCCGTGCGGCCGCGCGAAGGCTCGTCGCGCGCGGGGAGATCGCGATGACCCAGGGCAGCGCCCGGGTGGATCCGTCCACGGCGCGGGGGCCGGTCCGGCTCCGGCGCGCCTCGCCGACCCGCGGTGGGATGTGAAGATGCCGGCGGGTCGTGCGCTTGCCGGTGGGGCGCTCCGGGAGCAAGGTCGCGGCGCATGATCCGCACGGTGCTCTTCGTTCACGGGCTCGAGTCCGGGCCGCGCGGGAAGAAGGCCGCGGCCCTCGAGGCGGCAGGCTTCCACGTGGTGGCCGGACAGATGCCGTGCGGCCGATCCGCGGTCCTACGCGACCCGCTCGTCGTGACGCTCCTCGTCGCCGCGCTCGCCGTGCCCGTGGCCGCTGCCTTCGCGGGCGGCGTGTGGGGGTTCGCCCTCGGCGCGGGAAGCATCGCCCTCCTCCAGCACGTCGCGCGGCCCGTCGTCATGAGGCGCATCTTCCGCCGCAGCGTGGACGTGCAGCGGGCGCTCCTCGCGGCGCACGCCATCGACGCGGTGGTGGGATCCTCGTTCGGTGGCGCGGTGGCGCTCGAACTTCTCCACAGCGGCGCGTGGCGCGGACCGACCTTGCTGCTCTGCCCGGCGCACCGCCTGGTCGCGCAGCGGGCGTGGACGACGGCCCCCGCATTGCCCGTGGATGCCTCGCAGATCACGGTCGTGCACGGGCGTCAGGACGAGACCGTGCCGGTCGAGCACGCCCGGGCCCTCGTCGCGGGGACCTCGGCGCGCCTGCTCGAGGTCGACGACGACCATCGGCTCACCGCGTCGAACCGCGCCGAGAACTTCGCGCGCTGGCTCGGCTGACACTCCGTCGGCCGCGGCCGTCGGACCTCCCTGGCCTCCGCGCGCGAGGCGCTCCGCCGCAGCGAAGCCCGTGGCGTTCAACGTCTGCACCGTGAGCGTCAGATACGCCGCGCAGGCGGCCAGCACGAGGGGCCGCTCCAGGGTCCGGGCATAGAAGCGCCCGAGCCCGTGGCGCCACGGGGCGGTGGTCGCGCTCTCCACGAAGGCCGCGCGCGCGGCCCGGGCGATGCGCGCGGCAGTCTCGGGGTCCACGTCGTGCGGAGGCAACGCGCTCAGCCGATCCAGCCATTCGTCTCGCTCGGGGATGCTCATCGTCGATGTCCTCGTTCGGCCCGACCGGGCACCTCGGCCTCCGTCCACGCTTCGGCCAGCATCGCGCGCGCGCGCCCGAGCCGCTGGCGCAGGGCGTCGGGGCGCAGGCCCAGCACCTCGGCGGCGCGTGCGGGCTCGAGCTGCTCGACGGCGACGAGCAAGAGAACCTCCCGGTATTTCTCGGGGAGCGACACCAGCGCGGTCTCGAGCTTCCGCTCCGCCTCGGACGCCTCGGCCAGGGCGAGGGGCGTCACCGGTGCCGCCGCCCCGGGCCAGAGGCCGAGCTCACGCAGGCGCTCCGCGTCGAGGACGCGCCAGCGACGGTGGCTGCGCCAGAGGTTGCGGGCGACGGTGAACAGCCACGCCGAGAGCACCGTGTCCTCGGCGAGCGTCGTGGCGTGCGTGCCCAGGCGAAGGAACGTCTCCTGCAGCAGATCCTCCGCGACGTCGCGGCGCCGGGCGAGCCGCACGAGGAACGAGAAGATCCGGCACCGGAAGCGGGCGTGCACGGCGTCGAACGCGCGGACGTCGCCCTGCCGCAGCGCGCGCACGAGCGCGGCGTCGCCGAAGCCAAGGTCGTCGCGCTCCGTGGCCATGCGGCAGGATCAACGTCCGGGTCGGCGGCGCGTGACAAGAAATCGTTCGCGGAAAAATTCTCGCACCCGCCCGTCACAGGGGGCCCGCGCAGGCGTTGTCCGTCTCGACCGGCGCCGCGTCGCCGCAACGAAAGGTGGTCCCATGCTCCAGTTTCTTCTCGAGGGTGGCGTCCCGATGCTCCCGATCCTCGCGCTCGGCCTCGTGGGCGTCGGCGCGGGCGCGCGCTTTCTCTGGCGACCGGACCGCCACAGCGCGGGCTTCTTCGCCTGGCTCGCGGCCGCGCAGGTCTGCGCGACGCTCGTCGGCCTGGTGTCGGCCCTGGGCGCGGTGTTCACGCACGTGCCGTCGAACCCCGAGTGGGCGCACAGTCCGGACCTGCACCTCGTCGTGATGACCGGCCTGGCCGAGTCGACTCGGCCGGGCACGCTCGGGTTCAGCCTGCTGGGCGTGATGGCCCTGCTCGTCGCGGTGGGTCATCGCCGCCTGCCGCGCGGGGCCTGAGCCGCATCGCCCGAGGACGGCGGTGTCCTCGAGGTCCTCCGCGCGGGGCGGGTCGATCGCCAGCGCGCGACGGCGGCGCGGGCGGCGCACTCGACCTCGGCCGTCGACCGCGGCTCTTCAGTCCAGCATCGCGAGCAGATCGTCGTAGTGGAAGCGGGTCGCGGCCTGAGCAGCCACCTTGGACAGCGCCGGGTGGCTCGCTTCGATCTCACGGGCGAGGGCCACCAGTCCGCCGTAGTCGCACGCCTCCACGGCGTCACGAAGACGCGCCTTCAGGGCCTCCGAGATCGGGGGCAGCGGGGACGCCGGCGCTCCGTCCTGCACCTCCGCCGACCCCACGAACGACGGCCGCTGCGGTGGCTGCAGCCCCAGCAATTCGTAGAGCGCCCGGAGGAGGTCCTGCTGCCGCACCGGCTTGCGCAGGTAGGCCCCCGCGCCGTGCTCGGCCGACAGGCGCTCGAGGTCCTCGAAGACCGAGGCCGACAAGATCAGGATCGGGCCTTCGAACGGGGGGTCGAGCGCCCGGAGCGCGGAGGTGGTCTGCAGCCCGTCCATCCCCGGCATGCGGTAGTCCATCACGATGGCGTCCGGCGCGGACGCCCGCACGGCCTGCAGACCCTCCTCGCCGCTCGCCGCGCAGACGACGGTGACGCCCGGCGCGGCGAGCATCTCGGCCATCAGGGTACGGTTGTGCTCCTCGTCGTCGACGACCAGCAAGCGGAGCGTCCGCCGCGTCATGCCCGGAGCCCCGAGCGACGGCATGCTGGACGCGAGGCGAGGCGGCGGCGCGGCCCGGAGGGGGATCTGCAGCTCGAACGTCGCCCCGTGGCCGAGCTCGCTCCGTGCGGTGAGGCGACCGCCGAAGAGCTCCGCATACTTGCGGCTGATCGACAGACCGAGGCCCGCCCCGCCCCGCTGGGCAGCCGAACCGGCCTGCTCGAACGCGCCGAAGATGCGCTCGAGGTTCGCCTCGCTGATGCCGGGCCCCGTGTCCTGCACGAGGAACAAGAGCCAGGCACGCCCCTCGCGCTCGGCCGTGTCCACCCGCAGCGTGACCGTCCCCCCGGGCGTCATGCGCACCGCGTTGCCGAGCAGGTTCACGAGGATCTGCCGGAGCTTTCCTCCGTCCGCGAGGACGACGGGCGGAACGGAGGCGTCGAACGCCGCCTGGAGGAGGGTCCGCGTCTGCGCGGCGCGGCCGGAGAACATCTCGAGCACGGCCTGGACGAAGGCCGGAAGCTCGACGGATTCGTCGAGGATCTCCAGGTGACCGGACTCGATCACGGACATGTCGAGCACCTGGTTCACCAGCGTGAGCAGGTGGTCCCCGGCGCGCAGGATGGTCTGCACCCGAGCCCGCTGGCCGGGGCTGAGCGACGGGTCTCCCGCGAGCAGCTGCGCGAATCCCAGCACCGCGTTCATCGGCGTCCGGATCTCGTGGCTCATGTGGGCGAGGAAGCGGCCCTTCGCGCCGGCAGCCGCCTCGGCGTCGAGCTTCGCCGCCGCCAGCGCGTTCTCGGTCTCCTTGCGGATCGTGAGGTCCACGAGGGACACGAGGACGGCCTCCCCCTGGGGAAGCTCGATCCGGCTGGCCCTCAACTCCGCGGGGCGGCTGACGCCCTCACGCAGGCGCAGTTCCACGTCCAGCGCCGCGCCCAGCTCGCGGACCGGCCGACTGCGCCCCTCGACCGGCACGCCCGAGGCCACCACGTCCTCCCGGGCCGCGAGCGCGGCGTCGAGCTCCTCGAACGACACCGAGGGGACGAGCGCCTCGAACGCCACGCCCTGGAGGGCTTCGCCGTCGAAGATCGCCCGGGCCGCGGCGTTGGCGAGCCCGATCCGTCCCGCCGTATCGAGGAGGAGCAGCGCGACGGGAGAGTCCGCGAGGATGCGCTCGAAGGTGGTCCGGAGGGCCTCGAGCTTGCGCTGATTGCGCCGATTCTCGGTGATGTCGGTCGCGATGCCGCCGAGCCCGCGAAGCGTCCCATCGGGGGTGCGGAGCGGAAAGATCAGCTCGTGGTAGGTGCGAAGATCGTTCTGAATGGTGAGGTCGAACTCCGAGACCTGCGGAGCGCCGGACGAGAGCACGGCCCGGCTGAGCTCCTCGACATCCCCCGCCTCGTCGCCGAAGAGGTCTCGGTCGGTCAGGCCGACGATCGACTCGCTCGGGCGGCCGATCAACGCGGCGTGCCTCGCGTTGCTGAGCAGGAAGCGCAGGTCCTGGTCCCTCGCGTAGATGACGGCCGGGGTCTCGCCGAGGATCGCCTCGCGCAGGGCGAGCGCCTCCGTCGACTGCGCATGCCGGCGGGCCTGGGCCTCCAGCTGAACGGCCTGGGCCTCCAGCTGAACGGCCTGGGCCTCCAGCTGCGCCTCGAGCGCCCGCACGCGCGCGCGCAGTCCCTCCTCCCCGGAGGACGAGGCGTCGAACGCGTTCGGTTCCGGGTCCCGATGTGTCACGCCGTCCCTTTCGAGGCGCAGCCGCCCGTGGGGGCGGCGGCGCTCAGCCGTCGATCGCGAGCCGGAGCGGGTCGGCGAGGCCGAGACCAGCGAGGATCCCGGACTGCACCGCCGCCGAGACCTCGTTGATCCGGGCGGCGCCGCCGCCCCCGTTCGGATCCACCACCACCCGCGCCTGCCGCTGCCCCGCGGGGGTCTCGATCGTGACGGCGATGGCGTCCGCGACGAGCTGAGGGTCCGGAGCGTGCCCCGACGCCGCGTACCCGGCGAGGCCCGCGACGAAGGCCTCGAGGTGCGGCACCACCTGCGGATACCCGGCGCTGCGCGAAGGGTCGCTCGGCACCGCGAGGTTCGTCGGCATCGCCGTCGTCGGGAAGGTCCCCGGCTGCACCAGGACGACGTCGACACCGACCGCGGCGAGCTCGTGGCGGCTGGCCTCGAAGAATCCTTCGAGCGCGAACTTGCTGGCCTCGTAGAGGGCGAGGAAAGGCACCACCTCGCGGCCGAGCACGCTCGAGACCTGCACCAGCAGGCCGCGGCGCTGCGCCCGCATCGTCGGGAGCACGGCGCGCATCGTCCGGAGCGCGCCGAAGAAGTTCACATCGAAGATCCGCTGCGCGTCTTCCGCGGTGAACGCTTCCGAGATGCCCGCGGCCGCGACGCCCGCGTTGTTGACGAGGCCGTCGA
>CAIKNO010000649.1 GCA_903828805.1 uncultured Sandaracinus sp.
CCTCGCCCCGTGTCAGGCAAGATCTGCTTCTTGCCGGCGTGGCTGGAGGCTTCGGCAGCGTCTTCGGGACGCCGCTCGCCGGGGCGGTGTTCGCGCTCGAGTTCACGACCCCGGGCCGCTTGCGACTCCGCGCGCTCGTCCCGTCCCTCGTTGCATCGTTCGTCGGGGATGCGACCACGCGCGGCATGGGGATCGCCCACACCCCGTTCCCTCCGGTGCGCGCGCTCGCGCTCTCGGGTTCGGTCGTCCTCGCGTGGGTGCTCGTGGCCGTGGCGGTCGCGTGTGTCGTCGTGGCCTTCGTCGCCATGACCCACGCCCTCAAGCACCTCTCCTCGCGGTGGGTGCCGAGCCTCCCGCTGCGCTTGGCGCTTGGGGGTGTCGTGCTCGTCGTCCTGTGGCGCGCGCTCGGCACGGACGAGCCCCTCGGCCTGGGCGTGCCCCTCTTGCTCCGGGCCTTCGGAGAGGCGCCGCTGCCGTGGCACGTCGCGCCCACCAAGCTCCTCTTCACCTCCATCACCCTCGGCACGGGGTTCCTCGGGGGCGAGGTCACTCCCCTCTTCGTCGTCGGAGCCTCTCTCGGGAGTGCGCTCGCGCCGTGGGTCGCCCTGCCGGGCCCGATCGCCGCGGGCGTCTGCATGGCGGCCACCTTCGGCGCGGCGGCCAACACGCCGCTTGCCCTCGTCGTCATGGCCATCGAACTCTTCGGGCCCGCGATCGCGCCCCACGCGGCCCTCGTCACCGTCCTTTCGTATCTCCTCACCGGTGCGCGGGGCATCTATCGAGCCCAGCGCTTTGCCCGCCCCAAGTGGGGAGGCCGCCCCTCGTCTCCGCTTCGCCCGGCGTCGCCGCAGCCCCGCGGTGCCGAGCCTGGTGCAAAGGGTGAGAGCCGCCCTTGACGTCGGAGCCGTTGCCGCTACCATCTCCGCGCATTCCGGGATAGCTCAGTTGGTAGAGCGTTCGGCTGTTAACCGAATGGTCCCTGGTTCGAGTCCAGGTCCCGGAGCTTTAAAAAATAAGGCGTTTGCCATCTGGACCGAAAAGTCCAGGGGGAGTTCGGGGGAGTCGGACGCAGACCGCGTTGGCTCCCTCGTTCCCGTTTCGGGGTGCGTCAGCGTTCCCGCGAGCGGCATCGTTTCCGGCTTCGGCGGCGCTCCTGGCGGCGGCAGTGCTCCCGGCAGCGGCGGCGCTCCTGGCACCGGCTGCGCTCCCGCGAACGGCAGTGCTCCCGGCAGCGGCTGCGCTCCCGCCAGCGGCTGCGCTCCCGGCGGCGGCAGTGCCCCGACCTTCCGCATCCCCGGGCCACCGCGCGTCGCCTTCATCGCCTCGGCGAGCGAGTCGACGGCCCGGCGCACGTAGCGCTCGGTCACCCGCTGATCCGAGTGCGCCAGCATCGCCTGCACCTCCTGCAGCGACCACGTGCGGCCCCAGGTCCCCAGCGCCAGGTGCGTCGCCGTCGTCCCGCGCAGATCGTGGAAGCGGATCTTCCGCTTCACGCCCGCGCGCTCGAGCGCGCTCGGCGTCACGCGCATCGCGACCGCGCGCTGCGCTCCGCGCCCCGTCGCGCGCCGCTGCCGCTGCTCGGCCCAGCCGAACTCGTAGCCCTTGCAGTAGCGGCTCCCGTCGGGGTTCGGGAACAGGTAGCGCGACCGCGCGGGAAGCGACGCGAGGTGATGGCGGAGCCACGGGTCGAGCCACGCCGGCACCGGCACCCGGTGGTGCCGCTCGCTCTTCTGCACGAAGACCCGCACGTGCGGCCCGGGGACCTCGGCGTCGAGGAACACGTCCTTCACCTCGAGCGCCTTCAGATCGTCGAGCCGCAGCGCGAGACCTATTGCCGTCGCGAACACCGTCCGGTCGAAGAGATCGATCGCCTCGCACTCGAGCAGCGCGTCCACCTCCGGCATGCGCAGCCAGTCCTCCGACAGATCGCGGCTCGGACGCCGACCTGCCGCGACGCCCACCTTCTCGGCGGGGTTCGTCGCGATGAGCCCGCGGCGCACCGCCTCGTCGAGCACCCCGC
>CAIKNO010000650.1 GCA_903828805.1 uncultured Sandaracinus sp.
CGGTCGCTGCCGTCCCGGCGACGGGGGGCGCGCCGGTCCGCGGAGGGCGCCTGAACACGCCTGCCACGGGCCGTCCGATCGTGCGCCCGACCTCGGTGCGCCTGCCCGTTCCTCCCGCGCCGGTGCCCGTCCAAGACGCGGCGCCGGATGCGGCGGTCGTCGCGGAGGCCGTGCCCGTCACGCGCTCCGAGGCGCCCGAGGTCGACCTCTCGCAGGTCGAGGTCGTCGCACTGTCAGTGCCGGCGCCTGCGATGCCCGAAGTCGATCGCGAGCCCATCGCCCCGCCGGAGCCCGTGGCCCCTGTCGCCTACGATCCGCCGACCCCGGCCGAGGAGCCGAGCGCCTCGCTCGCGGAGCCACGCGAGCCCGACGCCGAGGTCACCGGCGCGATCCGCCCGTCGGTGATCCAGCCGATTCCGCTGTCGGTCGAGATCGACGCGGTGCCGCAGCCGCCGTCGATGCGCCCGCCCCCGCCCGTCGCGCTTTCGCGCCTCGACGAGGCCGATTTCGCTGCCCGTATCGACGCGCTCGCCGAGGCGCCGCTCACGCTCGGCAGCCTCGACGACCTCTCGCCCGAAGACGACCTCGACGCTGCCTTCCGAACCATCGAACTCGACGAGCAGAATGACCCCGAGTTCGTGCAGCGGCTCACGGCCGCGCCGGTGCTCGCCGACGGGCTCCCCGGTGAGCTCGTCGAGGGCCTCTCGATCGTCGAGACGCGTGAGATGCCGACGCCCATCGCGGCGGCTGCGCCCGACGAGTCGAACGTGCTTCTCTCGTTCGACGACGTGTTCGGGGTCTCGCACCCGCCCGTGCTGCCCGCGCCTCCGTCGGCCGAGGACCTCGAGCTTACGCTCGCCGCAGGCGACGCCTCGGTGGTGCCTGAGATCCTGCAGTCGATGCACGCTCCCTTCGTCCCGTCGGATGCGCCCGCTGAGGTTGTGCCCGACAAGCGCCCGAGCGACATTCTCTTCGAAGCGCACCTCTCGGGCGAGCCCCCACCCATCGACGAGGCGCCCGTCGCCGAACCCCCGGTCGGTGCGGTGTCCGGCGAGGCTTCTTCGAACATCGAGCCCCCGCCCGACGAGTCGTTCGCCGACTTCGATGCCGAGCTCGCTGCGCAGCCGCACCACGAGGCCCCGCGCGTGGCGCCGTTTCGTCTCGACGTTGATCCCAACAGCGAGCCGCCGGCGGCGGTCATCGAGTTCGAGGATGGGCCCACGATTTCGGGGTCCTCCGACGCGCCCGAATCCATCGAGTTCGAGACCGACGCCGACGAGGTGGTGCTCGACGACGGTGGCGTCGAGGGCATCGATGAGTCCTACGCGGCCGTCGAGACCGAGCTCGTCGTCGATGGCGGCGAAGAGGTCGAGGTCGACGTGCCGCAGGCCGACCGCGGCGCGTTGCTCGCGGCGTCGGTCACGAGCCGACACCTCAGCGACGGCGACACCGACGCGCTCTTCGCGCTCGAGCCCCGCGCCGAGGCGCTCGCTCGCGCCGCGCTGCTCGTCGAAGAGGCCGACCACGCGGTGCCCGCCCAGGCGGCCGAGATGCTCTCACTCGCGGCCGACCTCTACGACGGCATCGCGGGCGATCGCGCCCGGGCGCGGGAGCTCGCGGCGCGCGCCAACGCGCTCGCGCCGACCCTCGCGGCGCCCCTGCGGGTGCTCCGTCGCCTCGAGATCGCCGAGGGCAACGCGGCCGCAGCGCTCGCCCTCTGCGCGGCCGAGCTGAACGGCCCCCTCGACGACGCCGAGCGCACCGAGAACCTCATGCTCGCGGGCGAGCTCGCCGCGCGCACCGACGGCGCCGACGCGGCGCGGCTGTGGTCCGAAGCGGCCTCGGCGGGCGGTGTCACGGGCGCGCTCGCGCGCATCCTCGCGGCGGGCGTCACGCGCGACCGCGGGGCGCTGGGCGAGGCGCTCGGCGTCTTCGCGGCGCAGACCGGCGGCGTGCTCGCCGCCAGCGTCGATGTCGCCCGCGCACGCATGATGGAGGGCGCCGAAGATCAGGCCGCCATTCTCGCGATCCGCGACGCGGTGCGCCGCGACCCGTCCGACGCGAGCGCATGGCTCGCGATGGCGCGCATCGGGCTCGCGCAGTCGAACGCCGGGTTCTTCCGCGAGGGCATGAGCGGCCTCGCGCGTTCTGGCGACACCGCCTCGGCGTCGGTGCTCGTCGCTGACGCGCTCCGCCGCGCGCTCGACGGCGTGCTCGGCGACCCGGTCGCGTCGGGCGCCGTCGCCGACGCGGGCGTGGCGGGCTGGCTCGTGGCTCACGCCCTCCGCGACGCGGGCGCCGACCCGTCGTCGCAGGCCGCGTACGGCCTCACGCATGCGACCGACGACGGCCGCGGGCCGTGGGCCGCGTGGGCGGGCGACGCGGCGGGCGGCGACGCGGGGCGCTACCTCTCGCTGCGAAAGGCGCTCGCGCAACGATCCGACGAGGGCATCGGGAGCGCCGGGGCGGCGTTCGTGGGCGGCGACGGCGCCGGTGCGGTAGAGGCCGGCCTGCGGGCGCGCGGCGCCTCCGTCGACGCGACGGAGGCCGACGCGCTGGGCATCGCAGGCGGGGCGACGGGCTCGGCGGTGCGCGCCGCGCTCGTGGCCGCGACGAGCGGCATCGACGCCGCCGAGGCCGTGGCCGACGTGGCGGGCGAGAGCGTGTGGCACCGCGTGGCGCGCGTCGAGTCGCTGGCGCGCACGGGGCGGCGCGACGAGGCCCGCCAGACCTTCGCCGCGCTCGCGAACGAAGGGATCGCACCGGGGGCTACCGCGTACGGCCTCCGCGCGACGGCGCTGCTCGGCGCGGACACCGACGCGGTGGTCGAGGCTCTGCGGCGCGAGGCGAAGGTCGCGCGCGACCCGCGGCGCGCCGCGGGGCAGAGCTTCCTCGCGGCGAGCCTTGCGGCGAGCGCGGGCGTGCCCGACGGCGGTGCCGACGCGGTGCTGGCCGCGACGGGGCTCCCGGGTGACCTGGCGGCGGCCGAGATCGCAGCGCTCCACGCGCTGCGCGGCGATGCGATCCCGACGGCGGGCGCCGATCTGCTCGACGCGGCCGCGGCGGGCGAGGGGGCGGCGGCGCGCATGGCCGCGGTGCGGGCC